>CAIRND010000202.1 GCA_903879825.1 uncultured Geobacteraceae bacterium | reverse complement strand
GCAGCGTCAGGCGCCCGGGAGCTGCTCTCCCAGTTGGTGCGTGACCAGTGCACGATTGGAATCCTCACCCGCAACAGCCATGAGGTCGCGCGCATGACGCTGAAATTTGCCGGTCTTGGTGACTATTTTACCGAGCCAACGTTCATAATTGGCCGCCATGATGCGGCTCCCAAGCCTGATCCGGAAGGGGCCCTGCAGTTAGCAACACTGTGGGGGGCATCTCCTGAAGACATTGTCGTGACGGGAGATTATCTTTATGATCTTCTTTGCGGCAAGAATCTTGGCTCGGCGACGATACACGTCGATCCGACCGGGCAGTTCCGCTGGAATGAATTCGCTGACTTGAGAGTGACATCGCTGCTGGAACTGGCTGAGATGAGGACAGCGCTATAAGTTTAAGCTGAAAAAGTTAAGAATATCGCGGTACCAATTCTTCGGAACATTTAAACCCCAAAAAGCAGTTTCACGCAACGACGCTACGACGCAACGAATGAAATAAATTGCGTAAGTCAATATTTATAATCACTCGATTTGTTAATAATTATTTTGTAATAAGTCTTTAGTTTTCGTTGCGTTCTTTGCGGCGTTGCGTGATCAAATGCCGTCCGTAGGTGTAAAAACTCAGACTCAAAAGGAGTACGCAGCGTGAAAATCTGGATAGATGCCGATGCCTGCCCGCGAGTAATTAAGGATATTGTTTTTCGTGCCTCAGAACGGCTCACGTTGCCTGTTCTGCTTGTGGCAAACAAGAGTCTGTCCAAACACACTACCGGCCTGATTGAGTCGATTGTCGTTGCTGATGGTTTTGACGTGGCTGATGATTATATTGCCGAACATGTTGCCGCAGAAGACGTGGTGATAACCGCAGATATTCCCTTGGCCGCCAGAGTCGTTGCCAAAGGTAGTGTCGCCCTGGATCCGCGTGGTGAGTTGTATACCGAGGAAAATGTGGGCGAACGACTTTCTATGAGGGATCTGATGATGGAGTTGCGCTCGGGAGGTCTTGTTCAGGGTGGTCCGGGGCAGTTTAGCCTTACTGATCGGCAACGCTTTGCATCCTCTCTCGATCGCGTGCTGACTCTGATGCTGCGCGGCACCCGACCGGTATAACCCGGCGCCAATTTTAAATACCGTAATTAATAGACTTTTACTACTGACCGTTATATATACATCTGAATTCCACTAGTTGAAGTATGAACTTAGGATAATATTCCTAAGAGCTCCCGGTTCTGACCGTTGATGTTCCAAACCCGATAAACGTTAATCTTACAAAGAGGGGAAGACATGGATTTATTTGAACTGAGAAATGAATTTGACAAATCCGGTATTATGATGTGCTTCAACGGTCCTTTTTCCCATAGTATTATCGAGGAAACCGGCAAAGCGATGCGAAATCATCTGGTGGCAGAAAATATTTCCCAATCGGCTGTTTTGGATGTCTTTGCGGTCTACATTGAACTTGCCCAAAATGTACGCAACTACCTTACCGTACGTGAGATAACTCCGTCAGAAGCCATGTCGTCAATTATTGCCATTGCACGGAAAGGCGCCGGTTACGCAATCTCCTCCGGAAACATTGTGCTGAATGCGGACGGGGAGGCGCTTTGTTCGCGAGTACATGATGTAAACAGCATGACTCCCGAAGAGAGAAAACGTAATTACCGCGAACTGTTACGCCGGGATGCAGTGCCGGGCGCTCTCGGTGCCGGTCTCGGCTTCTTGGAAATTGCAAAACGCTCATCCGGGAAGATGGAATGTTCCGTGCGCCCGGTTGATGATACCTATGCATTTATTACCCTGACGGCATTCATCTAAAATTCTGCGGGGAGTCTGAATCGATGGGCAATTTTACCCTGAGAACTAAATTTGTTGTTGTAATATCCACAGTATTTATAGTGGCCACTATTCTTTTGTTGCTAACACTTTCGGGAGTAACCGCCCGAATTATTAATGATTTTGCTGTTAGAGTGGCTTCAAAACAAACGGTAAACGACCGGAATAAAATTTTGGCCGTTATTGATCGTGAAGTTGTTCTGGCCCAGAAAATGGCTGACGACACGGTTCTAAAAAAATGGTTCGCGTCCAGTGACGATCCTGCGCTTCGCAATTCGGCCCTTGAACAGTTGGAGAGCTATCGGCGACTTTTTCGCGACAAAAGTTATTTTGTCTCTATGGATTCCACGCTTCACTATTATGTTGCCAATAAAACTGAAAAGCCGACGATGGCACTGTTGAAACCGGAGAATCCGGCTGATAAGTGGTATTTTGAAACAATGAACACTGTTGACACCTTTGCCCTGAATCTTGATTATAACGCTGCCATCCGACAGACCAAGGTTTGGATCAACGTGGTCATGCATGACGGACAGGGTAAAAAAATAGGTATTTGCGGAAGCGGTATTGATATCTCCTCGTTTTTGCACGAAATTGTGCATAGTGGTGAAAAAGGAGTTTCTACAATACTTATTGATCGACACGGGGTAATCCAGGCTCACGAAAACCAGAGCGTGGTTGAAAAAAATGCCTTGGAGCGGCTGGAATCAAAGAAAACGACCATATATTCGCTGATTAAAGAGGCCTCAGCGGTGGAAGAGTTGCAGCGCGCCGTTCAGACTGTCTCAGCAGAGAAACAGGATGTGATCACGTTCCCGTTGAATTATGGTGGCAAACAAACAATTGCTTCCGTGTCATTCATGCGAGATATCGGCTGGATCAATGTCGTTCTGGTGGATGTCTCTCATGTCCTTCAATTTAATAATTTTTTACCTATTATACTGGTGAGTGTTCTCGCGCTGCTTGTTGTAATCGTTGTTATCGGTTTTCAGATGAACCGGATGGTCCTTGTCCCGCTTAACCTTCTGACAACAGCCTCACAGCGGATGGTGGAGGGAGATTACCTGATTACTGTGCCGGTTCAACATGATGATGAAATCGGTGCGTTGACCAGGAGTTTTAACGTTATGGCAACGACGGTACACAATCACACCGCCAATCTGGAAGAGAACGTGCGCCTTCGTACCATAGAACTGACCAGCGCGAACGCCCAGTTGGAAATATCGCAGCAACTCATAACGGAAAGCCTGCTGTATGCCCGTGTTATTCAGTCTTCCATTCTTCCTGCTGCTGATTTGTTTGAGCGCGCTTTTGCTCAATGGTTTGTTTTCTATAAACCGTGTGACATTGTTGGCGGCGATCTCTACTGGTTGCGCGAGACTGATGGACGAATACTGCTCGCCGTTATTGATTGTACCGGTCATGGCGTGCCCGGTGCCTTTATGACGATGACGGTTAATTCAGTGCTGAACCACATTGTCGACACCGTCAGTATTGATGATCCTTCGCGTATTCTGGCCGAGATGAATTGCCTGCTGCAGAAAACACTGCATCTGCGTCAGGAAGGGGGGAGCATGGTTGATGCCGGGCTTGATATTGCACTCTGTTCAATTGACCCGGTTCAACGCACATTGATATTTTCCGGAGCCGGGATTTCTCTCTATGTCCGGTCAGAAGACTCAATTGACGAAATAAAGGGTGATCGGCAACGGGTCGGCTATCGTGCCAGTGACACCAATTTCTGTTATACAAATCACACGGTGACTATTGGCACAGGTATCACCTGCTATGCCGTTACCGATGGTTTTTTTGATGAGGGGGGCGGTGAAAAAGGTTACGGTTTTGGTAACGACCGTTTCAATGAACTGTTGAAACTACACGCCCATCTTCCCCTACAGAAGCAGGGTGAGCTATTTGAACAGGCCATTTCCACGTGGCGTGGCACCAGAAAACAGCGTGACGATATTACAATGATCGGTTTTAGTCTTTAATCTGAAATTACGGAGAACAACATGGAAACTATAAGCATTCAGCAAACCGGTTCTACACCGCAGGTATTGTTTGATCCTCTCACCAGTACCCTGTGCCTGCTCGGCGAATCATATCCGGAAAACTCATTCGATTTCTACACGCCGGTTGTGTCGTGGCTGAAGTCCGCTCTGCAGGAACTATCGGTACTGACACTGGATATCACAATAACCTATATGAACAGCAGCAGCACCAAGTGCATTCTTGATTTGCTGGATATCATGGAGGAAGCGTACTCTCGTGGAGTGGCAACATCCATTATCTGGCGCTATGACCGGGAGAATCCCCGTTCCTATGTGTTGGCGGAAGAGTTTCTTGAGGAGGTTACCTTTCCTTTCGAAATCGAGGTGCTAACTAAATGAGAGCTGAACGGGAAACGGTGAAAGAGATTCTAAACAACGATATCGCGTTGAACAGGGCTGAACAAATTCTTGTCAATCCGACTCTGGCCGGGATTGACCTTGTGGCGGAGTTACAGGCATTTGCTGGAAGTTATCGGAAACTCCATACTACTCTTTATAAAACGATCACCATCAGCGATTCGTACCAGCAGGAGTTGAAACTGCTGACCTGCAGGCTGGAAGAGACCCTGCTGCACTTTCAGACACTGAAAGATGTCGTGCTTCCTATCTGTATGGTATGTCACAAAATTCATACCACTGACGATTATTGGGAACGTTTGGAGGAATATTTTGGTAAACATGCCGATGTTCTGTTCAGTCATGGCATCTGTCCTGATTGTATAAAGGTTACCTACGGCAAATTGGGCGAACAGGTTTTAGCGTTGCAGAAGGACACCGCATCTGCAACAGGTAAACAGTTGTGCACAGGTAACGCACCCGCTGAACAGGAAAATGAGTCATTACGGGAGATGCGCGAATTGTTGGAACGTGCTGCCTTTTGTGATAATCCGCTGACTTCCGATATTGCAAAAATCGTAAAAAATCATACCAAACTCCTGAGGCGATTTGACAAAATAGTCTCTTTAAGTGACGCGTATCAATCGCAGTTACGTGACTTTAATCTGCGTCTTGAGTTGATGGCGCACACCGATCCGCTTACCGGCATCAACAATCGCGGCTACTTTATGGAACTATTCAGTGTGGAGATGGAACGGGCCAAACGCTATGGACGTGTATTTACTGTTATTATCCTGGATGTTGATAACTTTAAGCAGGTCAATGATACGCGTGGTCATGCCGCCGGTGATGAGGTGTTGCGATCGCTCTGCCATGTCATGCAGGACTCAGGCCTGCGTAAGTGTGATTTTGTTGGCAGAATAGGCGGTGATGAGTTCGTTGCCGCCTTGCCTGAAACCAGTATACAAGAGGCTGTTGAAGTGGCTGAACGGATACGGGGGGCTCTGGAAAAAGCGGCAATTATTCACAACGGCGGTGAGCTTTTCATAACCGTCAGCATTGGTGTGAGCGAATACAGAGCCGGCGATACACGGGAGACTCTCCTGCAACGGGCAGATCAGGCAATGTATACTGCAAAGGAAAGTGGCAGGAACAAAGTTTGCCAGGCTTAACCATGAGCGAAGATGCTCTTGAAATCCCGTTGGAGCGGATAAATCCGGATACGCTGCATAAGATGATTGAGGAGTTTGTTACCAGGGAGTGGAGCGAGTTGGCCGACTCTGAATATACGCTGGATGAAAAGGTTAATCAGGTCCTTGAATCGTTGCGTCACAAGCAGGCAACCATCGTATATGATACGGCGTCCGAGTCATGGAATATTGTCCCGTGCCGGTAACCAAAGCCGACCCTGGTGTGAAGGAAGCCCCTCCCGCCCGCACCACGTGCCACACATCCATTCTCTGGCATGTCTACATCATCCTCTGTTCCGACAACTCTCTCTATACCGGAATTACCACGGACGTTGAAAGACGCTTCAGCCAACATGCCGAGGGGAGGGGAGCCAAGTATTTTCGGGGACGTCAACCGGTACAGGTGGTGTATCGCGAAAGTGGCCACAATCGATCTTCCGCCAGCAAGCGCGAGATCAGGATAAAAGCCATGAACCGGGCAGACAAGATGCTGCTGGTTGATTTATATACCCGCTTGAATAATCCGTAAATGCGGATATACTTGCCAAGGTTCCCACCTCCGATCTTACCAAGGTTTCCATGCGATGAAGTTGCTCACTGTAGGAACATGCCTGCTGCTACTTCTCTTTGTGCTTCCTACGTCCGCTGCCGATAAGCAGCTGATCCGATTCGGCGTCATCCCCCGCTACAACCCTGTGGTCATGTACAAACGCTACCAGCCGATTATGGATTACCTCACCCAAAACACCCCCTATCGTTTCGAGTTGAAGATCAGTCGCGATTACCCGGAAGCGGTAAGATACCTCAGAGATGGCGTCACT
>CAIRND010000201.1 GCA_903879825.1 uncultured Geobacteraceae bacterium | reverse complement strand
AGGTTGACGTAATCCAAAAAAGAGGAGGCAGTTCATGAGCAGAAAAATGGTAACCATCGACGGAAACACCGCAGCCGCCCACGTGGCACACGCCACCAACGAAGTCATCGCCATTTACCCGATTACCCCGTCATCAGTTATGGGAGAGATCTCGGATGCCAAGAGCGCCGCAGGTGAGAAAAACATCTGGGGCACAATCCCGCTGGTATCAGAACTGCAGTCTGAAGGCGGAGCGGCCGGCACGGTGCACGGCGCCCTGCAATCCGGCGCTCTGACCACAACCTTTACCGCCAGTCAGGGTCTGTTGCTGATGATCCCCAACATGTACAAGATTGCCGGTGAGTTAACCTCCACCGTCTTTCATGTTTCTGCCCGGGCAATCTCTGCTGCCGCTCTGAATATCTTCGGCGATCATTCCGACGTCATGTCCTGCCGTTCCACCGGTTGGGCGATGCTCTGCTCCAACAACGTTCAGGAGGTTATGGACTTTGCCCTGATTTCCCAGGCGGCCACTCTCAGCTCCCGAATCCCGTTCCTGCATTTCTTCGACGGCTTCCGCACCTCGCACGAAGTCCAGAAAGTTGAAGAGCTGACTTTTGACGACATGCGCTCCATGATGAATGACGATCTGGTAAATGCCCACCGACTGCGCGGACTCTCACCAGACCGTCCGGTAATGCGCGGCACCGCCCAGAACCCTGATGTCTACTTCCAGGGTCGCGAAACAGTTAACCAATATTACGCACCCTGTATCAAAATCGTACAAGATGAAATGAACAAATTCGCCAAGCTCACCGGCCGCAAATACAAACTGGTAGACTATGCCGGCGCCAAAGACGCCGAACGGGTTGTTGTTATCATGGGTTCGGGTGCCGATACCGTTGAGGAGACCGTTAACACTCTTGTCAAAAAAGGCGAGAAAGTCGGCGTCGTGAAAGTCCACCTGTACCGTCCGTTCCCACTGGACGCTTTTATCAAGGCCCTGCCGAAAACAGTGACAAGTATCGCTGTTCTTGACCGTACAAAAGAGCCTGGTTCACTGGGCGAGCCACTGTATCTGGACGTTCGTACCGCCATTGGCGAAGCGATGGCTGATGGCAAGTTCAGCTTCAAAGGCTACCCGAAAATTGTTGGTGGTCGCTATGGTCTTGGTTCCAAGGAGTTCACTCCGGCCATGGCCAAATCAGTACTGGACAACCTCAAAAAAGCAAAACCAAAAAATCATTTCGTCGTCGGCATCAAAGAAGATGTCACCGGCTGCAGCCTTGACTACAACCCGGAATTCCGCACCGCCATGGACGGCACCTATGAAGCCATGTTCTACGGGCTTGGCTCGGACGGCACCGTCGGCGCCAACAAGAACACCATCAAGATCATCGGCGAGACCACAAAGAACTTCGCCCAGGCCTACTTTGTCTATGACTCCAAAAAGGCCGGCACCATTACCATTTCACATCTGCGCTTTGGCAAAAAAGCCATTAACGCCCCATACCTGATCGACAACGCCGACTTCATTGCCTGCCATAATTTCTCCTTCCTGGAGAAATACGACATGGTCAGCAAAGCCAAGCCAGGTGCTACGTTCCTGCTCTGCTCACCTTTTGAGCAGGATACAGTCTGGGACATGATGCCGAAAGAGGTGCAGCAGCAGATCATCGACAAGAAACTGAAATTTTACGTGATCAACGCCATCAAATTGGGCGAAGAACTGGGACTGGGCGCCCGTATTAACGTCATCATGCAGACCGCCTTCTTCAAAATTTCCAACATCATTCCGCTCGAGCAGGCGATTGCTGAAATCAAGGGCGCCATCAAGAAGAGCTACGGCAAATCAGGCGATAAAGTTGTTGCCATGAACAACGCCGCTGTAGACGAAGCGCTCAAAAACATCCATGAAGTTAAAGTACCGGCCAAAGCCACCAGCAAGCTTAAAATGCCACCAGCTGTCGCCAAAACTGCTCCAAAATTTGTCCAGGAAGTCACCGGCCGAATCATTGCCGGCTTCGGCGATGATCTGCCCGTATCCCTCATACCGGCAGACGGCACATTCCCGACAGCAACGTCGCAGTACGAGAAGCGTAACATCGCGGTTGACATCCCGGTGTGGGATGAGAACCTCTGCATCCAATGCGCTATCTGCTCCTTTGTCTGCCCACATGCTACTATCCGAATGAAAGTATATGACGGAAAACTGCTCAAGAAAGCCCCGGCAACATTCAAGTCCGTTGACTGCAAACTTCCTGAGTTCAAAGGGTCCAAATTCACCCTTCAGGTTGCTCCCGAAGATTGCACCGGCTGCGGTGCCTGTGTTCACAACTGTCCGGCCAAGAGCAAGGAAGATCCTACTCACAAGGCTATTAACATGAAGTTCCAGGCGCCACTGCGTGCGACTGAAGCGGCAAATTTTGACTTTTTCCTGTCGCTGCCTGACGTAGATCCAGCCCAGGTCAAGTTGGAAACACTGCGCGGCAGTCAGCTGGTACGTCCGACTTTCGAATTCTCCGGAGCATGTGCCGGTTGTGGCGAGACACCATATCTGAAGCTTCTGTCCCAGCTGTTCGGCGACCGCGCCATGATTGCCAACGCCACCGGCTGTACATCCATCTACGGCGGCAACCTTCCCACAACACCGTGGGCCAAGCGTGCCGACGGACGTGGACCAGCCTGGTCGAATTCACTGTTTGAAGACAACGCCGAATTCGGTTTTGGTATGAGATTGGCCGTTGACAAGTTCAGCGAATCTGCACGCGAGCTGCTGAACGAGCTCCTCAGCTGCAGCTGCAAATCCTGCAAACCTGCCCTGCCGGTTATGAAGGAAATTCTTACTGCCGACCAGTCCAACCAGGCAGGAATAGAACTGCAAAGGGGCCGTGTTGACAAATTGAAGAAAGCACTCAAAGGCTGCAAGGAACGGGCTGCCGTTCAACTGCTGCCGCTTGCTGATTACCTGGTTAAAAAATCTGTCTGGTGCGTCGGTGGCGACGGATGGGCGTATGACATCGGTTACGGCGGACTTGACCACGTCATCGCGTCCGGTAAAAACGTCAACATTCTGGTTCTGGATACCGAAGTGTACTCCAACACCGGCGGCCAGGCGTCAAAATCGACTCCAACCGGCGCTGTTGCACAGTTTGCAGCCGGTGGCAAGGCAATGGCCAAAAAGGACCTTGGCATGATGGCAATGGCCTACGGCAATGTATATGTAGCCAACGTAGCACTGTCCAACCCGGCTCAGGTGGTTAAAGCCTTCATCGAAGCGGAAGCCTATGACGGCCCATCACTCATCATTGCCTACTCGCACTGCATCGCCCACGGCATTGATATGACCAAGGGTGTTGATGAAAACAGGAAAGCGGTATCCAGCGGTTACTGGCCGTTATACCGTTACAATCCGGCTCTGGTCGCAGAGGGTATGAATCCGCTGCAGCTTGACAGCAAGTCCCCGACGACCTCTTTCGAGGACTACGCCTATGGCGAGAACCGCTACAAGGTATTGCAGAAGTCGAACCCGGAAGCGGCAGCAATACTGATGAAGAAAGCAACCGCCTGGACCGCAAGCCGCTTCGAGTATTATCAGAAGCTTGCTGCATTGACGTACGAGAAAAAGTAGTTTCTGCCCGTAAGTAGTGCTACAATCCAGCCCCGCAGAGAAATTTGCGGGGCTTTTTTATTTTATTTTCCGGAGATATTAACATGCTTGAAACAAATAATGATCTTGGGGCGGCTCTGTTCAAAACCTGGACGGAACAGCAGCGGAGCGACGAAATTGGAAAACTGGTACAGGGATTTCGTAACGGAGTACCGATCGGAATTCTCTGCAAGATGGCTGAAACCATCGCAGGAGACAGCAAGAAAGCCCGGAAACACCTCAAAAAGCTTATGACTGCCGATGAACGTTCGGCAGCGATCGCATCCGCACCGGAGGCGATGGCACCGATAGTAAAGTCGTTTCTGCTGTAAAAGGGTGCGGGAGTTAATGGTGACGAAGATATTTATTGCAGGATGCGGCTATATTGGTGGGCGGCTCGCACGCTCCTATCAGGAATCAGGAACAAACGTCACCTGCATGGTCAGGTCGTCTGAACATGCAGCCACTCTCGAGTCGGCAGGTTTTATCACCGTGGTTACTTCTCTGGACGATGTATCCGACCTCCCCCCGCTCCCGCTGGCTGACTGTGTCCTTTTCTATCTCGTGCCTCCTCCCGGCGGTGGCATTAGTGATAGTCGGGCCAGAAATTTTATTGCACAGTTGTCGGATGCGGAAAAACCATCAAAGATCATCTACATGAGCACGACCTCTGTCTACAGCGGCACTGATGGTGGTGTGGTAACGGAACAATCCCCGACCGCCCCCGAAGCGGCAATGGGCAAGCGGCGACTCGACGCCGAAGCGGCCTTTCGTGACTATGGCACAGCCAACGAGGTGCCGGTTGTAATACTCCGGGTCAGCGGCATCTATGGCCCGGGACGACTGCCGTTAATGCAAATCAATCAAGGGCAACCGCTATTAAATGAGGAGGAATCCGGCCCAAGTAACCGCATCCATGCCGATGATCTGGCCTCAATCTGTCTCGCCGCGGCTGAAAACGGCGTGGGTGGAGATATTTTCAACGTAAGCGACGGTAACCCATCAAGCATGACCTCGTATTTCAACGCATGTGCCGACGCGCTCGCCATGCCACGCCAACCGCAGGTAACGCTGAATGAAGCGCGGCTGACCATGTCTCCACTAATGTTCTCCTATGTCAGCCAGTCGCAGATTGTCGACAACAGCAGAATGCAGGGTCGCCTCAAGGTAAAACTCCGCTATACGACCATGTACGAGGGGCTCGCGGCATCGGTTCCTCGCAGCAACGATACCTCACATTAAGGATAAACCAACAACGGAACTTCAACCACAGAGTCACCGAGAACACAGAGAAAATATGGAGTTTTTTGAAAAACAGGGTTCACCTAAAAGATGAAAGCTACGTGTATTGTATTAGCTATAATGTGTTGGATATAAATGCTTTTCTCTGTGATCTCTGTGACTCTGTGGTAAGGTTTGCAGAATTCTGGAATAACGTATTTCTTGCCAACAATGAGAGAAGAGAATATATTTAAACCAGAGAAAAGATTGCGAGGATTCCAACGAATCCTCATTTGCCCTGATAACTTCCCCTCCTAGTTATCAGGGTGTTTTTTTTGAAGATGGAGGGTTACGGTTGACGCACTGTGACCGTTATGCTTTAATCTCGCCGTGGAAATTGACGCCTACATAGCACTTGGTTCAAATCTCGGTGATCGTGAGCTTAATCTGTTGCGAGCCGTTGCCGAACTTGCCAAGGTCCCGAAAAGCCGCGTAACCGCGCTCTCGTCCTTTTATGAAACATCACCGGTTGGCAATGTAAACCAGGATGCCTTCTACAATGCCGTGCTCAGACTCTCAACCGGTCTTGATGCCCGTACACTGTTGACCCACCTGCTGCGAATCGAGGATGAAACATTCAAGCGCGTCAGGACAATTCATCAGGGCCCCCGTAGAATGGATCTTGACCTGCTGCTGTGCGGGGACAGTACTATCAGCGAAGCAGATCTTATCGTCCCACATCCCCGTCTGTCTGAACGACTCTTTGTTCTCCAGCCGCTCTGTGAGATAGCACCTGACCTTGTACATCCCCTGACCGGGAAGAGTGTACAGGAACTTCTTGATTCGCTGAAATCCGACGAGACGGTCGTCAAATTAGTATCGGGGAAACAATTGTGATCAGATTTTTGGTTATGGGCCTGCTGTTCTACATCGGTTACCGCATCATTATTTCGCTGACCTCCGCAAAAAAACCTCTGCAGAAAGCAGCAGAAAACCGTGATTCCAGCGAGGAGACTTACCGTGACCCGGTCTGCGGGGTTTATATATCTGAAAAAGAGGCCATCATCGGCAGGCACGATGGCAAACGCCACCATTTTTGTTCCATGAATTGCCTAGAAAAATATCGCGAACAGCTTGACCATTCTTCACCATCATAAATCGGAGGAACACCATGAAATTTTTTATCGACACAGCAGATGTAAAGGAAATCAGAGAAGCACACGCACTCGGACTGGTAGACGGCGTAACAACTAATCCGTCACTGATCGCCAAATCAGGCCGCAAATTCAAGGATGTCATCAAGGAAATCGTTTCCATTGTTGACGGTCCGATTTCAGCTGAAGTAATTGCCCTGGATGCACCAGGCATGATCAAAGAAGGCAAAGAGCTGGCAAAAATCCACAAGAACATTGTCGTCAAATTGCCAATGACCCCTGAAGGACTCAAAGCCTGTAAAGCTCTCTCCGACAAGGGAATCAAGACCAATGTAACTCTGATTTTTACTGCCATGCAGGCACTTCTGGCTGCTAAAGCGGGCGCCACCTACGTATCACCCTTTGTTGGACGACTTGATGACATTTCCCAGGATGGTATGGGAATCATCGAAGATATCCGCACAATTTTTGACAACTATGGCTATATGGCCGAAATCATCGTCGCCAGCGTACGCAACCCGATTCACGTTCTCGACTCGGCCCTGATCGGCGCAGACGTTGCCACGATTCCCTACTCGGTTATGATCCAGCTAGCCAAGCACCCGTTGACCGATGCCGGTATCGAAAAATTCCTGAAGGACTGGGAAAGCGTTCCTAAATAGCGACGTTTGTTGTGATAATATCTCCATAAGACAAGAGTCGCTGCCCCATTATGTAATTGGTCAGCGACTCTTTATGTTTTATCGCTGGCGGGTAATTGTTCCGTTCCTCCGAAAGTCCAAATTTCGTGCAGATGTTTTTCAGTGAAAATGTTTTCAACGTCAGGGAGAAGCAGTCATGAAGGAAACCACCGATACAAACTGCTTAGAGACACAGTCACCAGAAGAGATGTGCAGCATGATCCGCGGTTTGCGTACACGTGAAGCGGAACTGGAACGACAGAATGAAATGCTGCTGCTGGCAGTGTCTGACTCCGCCCGAGAGAAAAAGAAACTCAGCCAGTTTATGGAAAACTCCTACGATGTCCTCTTCACCCTGGATACCGAGGGGCGATTCATCTATGCCTCCCCGACGTGGGAGCGCTACTTCGGATATCCCGTCAGTGACATCCTGGGTAACAGCTTCGCTCTGTTTGTGCACCCGGACGATGTAATGCCCTGCCTTGAATACCTTCAGAAAGTTTTGAGCGGGACATATTTCAAAGCAAGCCCACCCTACCGCGTCAAACACGCAGATGGCTCCTGGCTATGGTTTGAGGCGAATGGGATGCCGTTTGTCGATCATGACGGAACGACCATGTTTACAGCCGCCGCTCACGAAATCACCGAACGCAAACTTACAGAGGATACACTGCGGGAGAGCGATTCCCGTTTTAATCAGTTGGCTGAACAGAGCGGCACTTTTGTCTGGGAAGTGGACACCAAGGGGCTCTACACCTATATCAGCCATGTATGCGAGGCCGTTCTCGGCTATCGTCCAGTCGAACTGGTGGGAAAAATACATTTCTATGACCTGCACCCTGAATCGGAGCGGGAGCTGTTCAAGGCGGCCGCGTTTGAAGCGTTCGAACGTAATGAACCATTTCACAATTTCGAGAACAGCGCCCTGACCAAGCATAATCGCTTGGTGTGGCTCTCTACCAACGGCATCCCGCTTCTCAGCGACGACGGGACCCTGCTCGGCTACCGGGGCAGTGACACCGATATCACTGAGCACAGAAAACTTAAAGAGCAGCTGATACAGTCGCAGAAGATGGAAGCGGTGGGACAACTTGCCGGTGGCCTCGCCCACGATTTCAATAACGTGCTCAGCATCATCAACGGCTATTGCTGCTTGTTGCAGATGGATATGGGGCAGGAGGATCCACAAAATGACTACGTGGAGCGAATTCTCGCCGCGTCGGGCCGGGCCGGAGAGTTAACTCATAGCATGCTGGCTTTCAGCCGAACCCAGGTCATGAAGCCCCAGAATCAAAATTTGAACATGATTGTGTCCAACGTTGCTACCTTTGTAAAAAGAATTATCGGAGAGGATATCCAGTTTAAGACGGTACAAAAAGAGACCTCACTTCCCGTGTATGTTGACGGAGGTCAGATCGAACAAATTCTTATTAACCTGGCAAACAATGCCCGGGATGCCATGCCAAATGGCGGCAAACTGACTATCACCACCGAACTGCTTACCATGGGAGCACAGTTCATCTTAGATCATGATTTCGGCGAACCGGGACGCTATGCGGTCATTACCGTTTCTGACACGGGAAGAGGTATTGATAAAATCGTTTGCAAGAAAATTTTTGAACCTTTTTTCACCACGAAGGAGGTCGGCAAGGGCACCGGTCTCGGCCTGGCAATGGTGTACGGTATTACAAAACAACATAACGGATTTGTTGATGTATCCAGCGAACCGGGTCAAGGGGCCCGATTTATGATATATCTGCCGATCGTTGGAATGGAACAAGCGGGATCAGACACACGTGCCGCTGCTGTTGAAGAAGCCGGGACCGGGACCGAGACAATTCTGGTTGTGGAAGATGATCTGGATTTACGCGAGTTTATGCAAAAGATGCTGGTAAAACTCGGTTACCGGGTTATTTTGGCGGTCGACGGACAAGATGCTGTAGAGAAGTTCAGCGACAACGCCGAGACCATTCAGCTGATTATAATGGACATGATAATGCCCCGTAAAAGCGGCACACAGGCGTATGACGAAATCAGGCAGATCAAGCCGAACGTGAAGGCGTTATTCAGCAGCGGCTACAACGCCAGAACGATCCAGCATCAGGAAGAGCTTGGCGTACATGCTGAATTCATTGCCAAACCGGTCCAACCGACTGCGCTATTTAAAAAGGTCCGGGAGATTCTGGACCGGTAGTTGAGGTAGATTACCATTGGATTTTCATTGGACGGCCTGTTATACTTTACCCATATTCAGTCACATACTAAGAAAGCGTGTCGCGCCACACAGGTCGAACACATCGAAAGCACATTCATATGACAATCAATTTTGCCGGTTCCTTACTGCATAAATCCAGCTGCAGCATCACATTCAAAACGTCACAGGTGGCAGCATGAAGCGCCATGACCAGCCGCTCTCCATCCTTTTCTCCGCGTCCGAAGCCGCTCCCTTTGCCAAGGAAGGAGGGCTTGGCGACGTTGTCGGGGCCCTGCCGAAATACCTGGCACGTATGGGGCATGATGTGCGGGTTGTATTGCCCCGCTACCGCAGCGTCAACACAGAAAAGTATGGTTTAAAACTTCTGCCCGGCACCCTTGTCGTACCGATGGGGATTATCGGCCATCAATATTGCGGCGTGTGGGAAGGCCGACTGCCGGGGAGCGATGTCCCGGTCTACTTTCTGGAGCACGAAGCATATTACGGTCGTTCCGGCCTGTATCAGCAAGATGGCGAAGGATACATGGACAACGACAACCGTTTTGTCTTCCTCTCCAAAGCCTCGCTGGAACTGTGCAAGATGCTCAACTTCTCGCCGGATGTGATCCACGCCCATGACTGGCATACCGGCGCTATACCGGTATTGCTCAACACCTCCTACCTGCATGATCGTTTCGTCGGCAACTCCGCTTCACTCCTGACGCTGCACAACATGCAGCATCAGGGCAACTTCTACCCCGGCCTGATGGACGTACTCGGAGTTGGCTGGAAGCACTTCAACTACCTGGATTTGGAAAAGGACGACGAAGTCAACCTGCTGAAAGGTGGCATCTACCACTCGACCCTGCTCAACACCGTCAGCGAGGAATATTCCCGTGAGATTCAGACCGCTGCCTTTGGCTGGGGTCTGGAGGGAACGATACGGGAACGTGCCGCCGATTTGAGCGGCATTCTGAATGGTGTGGATTATGAGGAATGGGATCCTGCTACAGATAAATTCATCGCGACCAACTATACCGCCCGCACGATAAAAAAAGGAAAGGCGGCCTGCAAGCGTGATCTTCAGGCGGCCATGGGACTTCCCGAGCGGGACGATATCCCGCTGTTCGGTATCGTGTCGAGGATGGTAAAACAGAAGGGTACCGATATTCTGGCCGAGGCAATCCACCGCATCATGGAAATGGATTGCCAGTTTGTCGTCGTCGGCAATGGCGAGCCATGGGCACATTTTTATTTCGGTGACATTGCCGCGCTCTATCCGGAAAAATTCGCCTGTTACATCGGCTACAACGAGGCTCTAGCTCATAAGGTTGAAGCGGGTTCAGACTTTTTTGTGATGCCATCCGCCTTTGAACCATGCGGATTGAACCAGATGTATTCCCTCGCCTATGGCACTCCTCCGATCGTGCGTGCCACCGGCGGACTTGATGACAGCGTAGAAAATTTCAACGAAGCGGTCATGACCGGCGATGGGTTCAAATTTTGGAATCACACAGCAGCAGCATTGCACGACACCGTCGGCTGGGCCGCCTGGACTTTTTTCAACAACCCGAAGGGGTTGGCAGCACTCCGCAAAAACGGCATGAAGAAGCGTTTTACCTGGGAAGCCGCCGCGCACAAATACGACGAACTCTACCGCTTGGCTGTCCTGCGTCGTCGGGGTGAGGAATATTACCGCAACCGGTTTGAGTAATTCATGGCACCAGCCGATCTACGCCATTTCATCTCCCGCCTCGAAGCTGATGGCGAGCTCTCCCGTATATCAATTCCTGTCGATCCCGTCCTGGAAATTGCCGCCATCACCGACCGTATTTGCAAACGGCCGGATGGCGGTGCGGCACTTCTTTTCGAGCATCCGGAGGGGAGTCAATTCGCTGTTGCCACCAACCTGTTCGGCTCTACCCGCAGAGTTTGTCTGTCACTGGGTATTACGGACCTCGGTGAATTGACCGCACGCCTGAACGCTCTTCTCGACCTTATCCCCGGGCTTGACAGCCATTCACTCGATCATCAACTGACGGCTCTACCGGAATTTTGCGCGTATGCCCCACGTGCCGCCACAGAAGCGGAGCCAACACTGGTCCGAATGGATCCCCCTGATTTGACATGCTTTCCCTTTTTGCACAGCTGGCCGGACGATGGCAGTGCCGATGGGCATGGGCGCTATATAACGCTGCCACAGGTATTTACTGCTAATCCGAGCGGCGGCACGCCAAATTGCGGGGTATACCGGGTGCAGCTGCGCGGTGGGCGTGAAGCGGCAATTCAGTGGAAAGCCGGGAGTGGTGCGGCACGACACGCCGAGATGTATCGAAAAACAGGCACACCGATGCCGGTGGCAATTATTCTGGGCGGTGATCCCGCGACGCTTTTCAGCGCGATGTTTCCGCTCCCCGGTGATCTCGACGAACTGACCTTTGCCGGTTTTTTGAGCGACACTCCACTTACCACCGCCCCGTGCATCACGGTACCACTGCGCGTTCCAACTGGTGCAGAGGTGATCATTGAAGGTTATGTTGAGCCGGGTGAGACCGCCACGGAGGGGCCGTTCGGCAACCATACCGGCTTCTATTCACCCGCAGCTCCGGCGGCGCTGCTGCGGATAACATCCATACGTCACCGCCCGAACGCTATCATCCCTGCAACCGTTGTCGGGCCGCCGCCGATGGAGGATTGCTGGATGGCACAAGCCTGGGAGCGGCTGCTGCTGGCGTTTCTGCACAAACTGGTGCCGGCGATCACCGACATTCATCTCCCTTTTGAGTGGATTTTCCATCAAAGCGCCATCATTTCGCTTGAACATCCACAACCCGGCATGGTACGGAACATTTCCGCCCAATTGTGGGCGCTGCCCTGGTTCAAGTCGGCACGGGTTCTGCTGTTTGTTGCCGCTGATGCGGGCATAACTGATTTGTCACAGGCAGCCTGGAAAAGTATCAACGTAACTGATTGTGGCGATGACTGCATCCATGACAGCGCAACCGGACGGCTTGCACTTGATGCCACCGGGTGTCGTTCACCGGGACCAGGGGTGAAAATTTCTGCCGAAACAGCAGCACTCGTCACACATCGCTGGAGGGAGTACCTGTTACCATGACCGCATTCCTGACCAAAATCCGCATTTTCCTGGAGATGATCAAGTTTTCCCATACAATCTTCGCGCTCCCTTTTGCCCTGACCGGCGCATTGCTGGCAGCAGGGGGGGTCCCTACCCTCCGCCAGCTAACCTGGATCGTCCTGGCCATGGTCGGCGCCCGCACCGCAGCCATGGCAATGAACCGGTTGATTGATGCAGAAATTGACGGCCGCAACCCACGCACCGCCGTCAGGGCTATTCCCGCAGGTTTGATCAGCAGGGGACTGACGCTTTTTTTCATTATTGCCGCAACGGCGCTGCTGTTGCTCTCCGCACAGATGCTTAATCCGCTCTGCCTGAAGCTGTCACCGATAGCTCTATTTTTTCTGGCGCTCTACTCCTATTGCAAGCGTTTTACCGCGCTGGCACATGTCGTGCTCGGCATCTGCCTGGCTGCCGCTCCAATCGGCGCCTGGATCGCTATTCGCGGTACGATAGAAACACCGGCGCTGGTTCTTGGCGCGATAGTCCTGTTCTGGGTCGCCGGGTTTGACATCCTGTACGCACTTCAGGATCTTGAATTCGACCGGGCAGCGGGTCTGCATTCAATTCCTGTATTGCTCGGCGTTACCGGTTCACTCTGGGCCGCCAGGCTTTTTCATATTATTATGATCGGCCTGCTTTTTACGCTGTTCACTCTCATGCAGCTGGGAACTTTTTTTCTGGTCGGCATCCTGGCGGCCCTTGCCATGCTGCTCTATGAACACTGGCTGTTGAGGGACGGAAACCTGGCACAACTGAACGCCGCTTTTTTCAACATGAACGGATATATCAGCGTTGCCATCGTGCTGTTTACAGCGGCTGATATTCTGGCGAGGTAACTCTATGGTTCAGAAACATATTTTCATCGCACTCACCGGCGCATCCGGCTCAATGTACGGACTCAGACTGGCAGAGCAGCTCTGCCTGAGTGGTTTCCAGGTAACGTTCAGTGCCAGTTGCAGCGGCACGGCGGTCTGTCTTGAAGAAACCGGTCTTGACCTCTCGGGCGACCTGGACAAGGCACTGCACCGTTTGTACAATCACCTGGAAATAGATTCAGGTATCAGGCTGGTACATCCCGACGATCTGTTTTGTGGAGTCGCCAGCGGGTCGTCAGCCCCCGATGCCATGGTGGTCTGCCCCTGCAGTATGGGAACGCTGGCTCGTATCGCCTGCGGCACCTCAGGCACCCTGATCGAACGCTGCGCCGATGTTATGCTTAAAGAGCGCCGTCCGCTGCTGCTGGTACCGCGGGAGACACCACTCTCTGATATCCACCTGGAAAACATGCTGAAGCTTTCCCGCAGCGGAGCACGCATCATACCGGCGATGCCCGCTTTCTACAGCAGACCCGAATCGGTGCTGGATCTGGTCGACTTTGTCGTGGGAAAAATACTGGATCAACTGGGGATTGACAACGATCTCTATAAACGCTGGGGAACGGAATGACCTGTTCCGTATATGTCTAATCACATCCCTCCGCACATTGCCGCCTACCTCATCAAAAGGGGCGCAGACACATCCTGGAAGATCAACGAGAGTATCACTCGCCGTTTCTCCGGAGTGGTCGTCATCCCCTCGCTTGCAGAAGCGCTTCAGCTTCCTCAGACATTAGAATCGCTCTCCCATAACCCCGCAGAGTTGCGAGATCAGGTCATGATTCTGGTTGTAGTCAATCAGCGTGCCGACGCATCCACCGCAGAATCCGCTGACAATCTTGAAACACTGAAGATGCTGCCGCTCTGGAAGCAGCAGTTTGGCTTACACAATCTGTTCTGGGTGGATGCAACGCCATCCGGCACCGCCTTGCCCGCCAAGCAGGGTGTCGGCCAGGCACGAAAGATCGGTCTTGATCTGGCACTCCGGCATCTTGATTACGCTGGTGATCCGCTCCTGATCTGCCTCGACGCCGATACAGTGGTACAGCCGGACTATCTGCCCGCAATCATCCATCATTTTGCCCATTCACCGGCAGGCGGCGCCAGCATCTCCTATCGCCACCGTCCGGCCGCCTCGCTGGCGGGACAGTCAGCCATTGACCGCTATGAACTGTTCCTTCGCAGCTACATTTTAGGATTAAAACTGGCCGGCTCTCCCTATGCCTTCCATTCAGTTGGCAGCGCTATGGCGTGCCGGGCCTCGGCATACGTTGCCTCCGGTGGCATGAACCGCCGCCTTGCCGGAGAAGATTTCTATTTTTTGCAGCAACTGCACAAAACCTCCGGGGTCGCACCATTAACCGGCACCGTTGTCCACCCTTCCCCCCGTTCATCGCACCGGGTTCCTTTCGGGACCGGGCGCGCCGTGGGAGACATGTTGAACGATGGAGAGCAGCGCTTTCTTTTCTATCAACCGATTGTTTTTTCGATAGTGAGCGAGTGGCTGGTGTGTGTGAAGGAAAATAGTGAAGCAGATGCATCAGTATTACTCTGTGGTGCCGCCCGGATTTCGCCGGTTTTGCATACATTTCTGGAACAGGCAGGCTTCAAGGATT
>CAIRND010000200.1 GCA_903879825.1 uncultured Geobacteraceae bacterium | reverse complement strand
TTAGTGGCGTTAGTGATAACAGGTGGAATAGTCCAGCTACTCTCCACATCCCGTAACAATGATGGAGTGAGCTGACATGAATAACCCGACAATGACAGCATTCACAATAATACTTACGGCCGCTCTTTATATCGTCAGTAGAAAAATATGGCTGAAGACGCAAAATGCCTTGCTGGCACCCCTGTTGCTCAGTACTACGGCAATTATCATTATCTTTCACTATTCCGGCATCACCTTTGAACAGTACAAACCAGGTAAGTCAATTATGACTTTTTTGCTCGGGCCGGCAACCGTGGGACTTGCGCTGCCCCTCTACCAGAACCGGCGTGTTTTGCTCAATACATTTATACCAATTCTGGTCGGTGTCGTCTGCGGTTCCCTCGCGACAGTAACGACCGCCGTACTGTTAGCCAAATGGAGCGGTCTTGATGCACTGCTTGTAAAATCCATCGCAACTAAATCAATTACTGCACCGATTGCCATTGAAATCTCCCGCATTATAGGTGGTGATCCCCCCATAGCCGTGGCTTTCGTGGTCTTCACCGGAACGTTCGGTTCAATGATCGGCGCAAGCTTTTTGTCCGTGTGCAAAATAACTAATCCGGTAGCCAGAGGGCTTGCGATGGGGGTCACCGCTCACGGCCAAGGCACAGCAACTATTCTGCACGAGGGACAAACCCAAGGGGCAATGGCTGGAGTGGCTATGGCGCTGGCAGCCATTTTTACCTCATTCATAGCGCCTTTTTTCATTCCCTTGCTTTTGAAGTGATGTGCGTCAAGCCCGGAGGGATCTCCCGCTGAAATTGTTATTGGAAAGAGAACTCTTGTAGAGGACAAAAGTTGTTTTCAACTGTGTGCCATTTTATGAGTTTACGAAAAAGAGCCGTGTCAAACCCTATAAGGGAAACACGGCTCTTTTTGTTATTTTATGGTTTTTCTCTGTAAACGTTTGGTTGTAGTGACAACTCCCCCCCGATAATTTACCTGGGTAGCGACATTAAAAGCGTGGAGATCTCCTGCTGCATATTTCTCGTATCAATCTTGGCCTGTTGGAGAAGTGTTCCCCAACTTTTGGAACCATTTTTAACCTCAAGATAGATTTGTTTTGCAGGCTGTTTCGTTTTGTAGGAGATAACCGTGGCAAGAATCAAGCCCTGATTGGATGCACCAGTTTGCCGCATCGCAGCCACATCAGCGCCACTCAGAATGTGATTGCGAAGGAATAATTCATCAACAGCGATTTCAGCCAGTTGTACCGGGGGCAGCTTTGCCTCCAGAGCTTTTGAGAAGCGTGTTCCGAAAGGTTTTGAATCTAATCGCTGGGAGGTAAACACCTCTTTCCACGCCTCTGTGACCTGTTTGGCCTTGAGGAGGGAATCAGCTGAAATGCCAAATTTTGCGGCAATCCAGTAGGCAATCCACAGGTCGTCCGGGGAGGTGCCCTGCTGCTTTTTCATCACGATAGTTTTCTTGTCCACGTTAAACATCAGGGCAAAGAATGAGTTTTGTGTTGTCGCTAAAAAATAGGCATCGGCTGCCGCCGGGTGACCCGGATCAAAAGAACGGTCGGTAAAACAATGACAGGTGATGGCAGGTATTGCATGCGCCGAAAGGGGAAGCAGGCAGAGCAGGAAAATACTGCAGGATAGTATGTTGGTTCTGGTAACGGGATTCATAAAGGAAACTTTTTTTTAGTTTTGGGCAGTTGAGTGTATTAAACGGTGGCACGGCTCTTGATTGTATAATACGCCGATTGCCACGTTTGTTTTTGATCCACATCAACAAAAGAACAATTTAATCGCTGGATGTTGTGAGTGTCGCATGCGGATCATGCCGGAAATTGCCCCTGTAAACAGCAGTCCTTTTATGGGTGACACCACTGTTTTTTGCAGGTGCGTTTGTTATTAAACAGACACTTAAGCCTATTTCCGGATATCCGGAAATTTGTTAAATTTCGCCAATATACTTAAGCGTATGAGAGAAGAACCGGAGTCCTGATGTTAATATTCAACAAAATGTTGTTGGGGTAATATAAAACAGGAATGTAGCGGGCGCACGACATCTCTCCACATTATTGGTGTGTACGGCAGAGTTACGGTAGAGACATAAACAGCCAGGGGAATGATATCCTCTGGCTGTGCTTATTTGAATCTGCGAAAGTTGTTAGCGTCGTATGCGCATCATGCCGGAAATTGCACCGCTAGATGCCACCTGTCTTGCAACGCAATTGGAGGTAGGTTGATTTATTTCTGCGCTTTCTTTCTTAAAATTAAATACATTATTATTAGTCTTGACATATTTCATGTGGTTGTATAAAAGTTTTTGCACCAAATTAAACCTTTATTTTTGTTAGAAAGCTGAAACGACTAAATGACCTTCTTGTGTGCAACAAACGACAACACTTTCGCAAAAATAATTATTTACACTAGCGTGACACAGAATAGTTGTTCACACCTCACACTGCTACTCAACCCAGCACACAAGATTACGCAGCCATCTCCGCTATCTAAAGCGAGGGAGTAATGGAGATGAAAATGACAATAAATATTAAGTACATCTTATTCGTTTTAAACAATACGGTACTACGACCTTTTGTTTTACTTATGATGGCTCTGATGCTGACCGGATGTGGCGGAAATGGACAGTTGCCCTCTGCGCCGATTGTCAATCTGACAAACCGCACCTTTGTTTCAAGTAATGGAGCCGGAGCTCTGTCCGTGATCGATAATTTGAGTAATATGGTAGTTTCCACCATTAAAGTTGGCACTGGACCGCAGGGGGTGGCGGTGAATGCCGCCACACACAGAGTTTATGTGACTAACAGCGGCAGTAATACGCTTTCTGTCATCGACACAAACAGTAATGTGGTCATTGCCACAGTGGGCGTGGGGGGAGGGCCAAGGGGGATTGCAGTGAATCCTTCCACCAATCGGGCTTACGTGGCTGACAGTAGCAGCAACATGCTCTCAATAGTTGACACCGGCAGCAACTCGGTGATTGCCACCATTTCCGTGGGGGGAACCGGGCCACAGGATGTGGCTCTGAATTCCGCTACCGGTAGGATTTACGTGGCAAACGGCACCAGTAATAATATCTCCGTTATCGATACCACCAACAACGCAGTGATTGCACTTGTTGCCGTAGGGCTCGGACCGCAGGGGGTGGCGCTACATCCGGCAGCCAACCGGGCCTATGTGGCTAATAATAACAGCAATTCGCTCTCGGTTATTGATATTAGCAATAACACCCTGATTGCTACCATTACCGTGGGTACCAACCCACAAGCGGTAGCGGTTGATCCCGGTGCTAATCGCGCCTATGTGGTAAACGGCGGCAGTAATACTCTCACCGTTATCAACACTACCGCTAACAGTGTGGTTACCACCATTCACGTGGGAACCGCGCCTCAGGGGGTGGCGGTGAATCCCGCCGCGCACAGGGTTTACGTGACAAACAGCGACAGCGATACGCTGTCAGTCATCGACACCGGCACTAACACGGTAGTTGCTACAGTAGCCATGGGGGCCGGGGTCGGTCCCAGAGGCGTTGCCGTTATTCCTTAGTGTGGTTATCTGTGGGGATACGCGACACCTCTTAACACTATTATAGATATGCAGGGTGACGTTGCGGTAGAAACATGAACAGCCGGGGGGATGATACGGAGCCGCATGCACGGTGGTGCGGGAGGATGGCGGAAGTAATTCCGCCTCCTGCCCGTTGGTGCTATGAGGAAACAAAACGAACCACCGTCTGCCTGTTGATCTAAAAACGGATAAACATGGGTCGTCTAGATGGATCTGTAACTTAATTCAGGCAGGCAGTTAAAGTAGTTAGCAACTGATGCCGTTTTCGATAATGATCTGCTCACTCCCATCTGCCATAATTGCGGTCAGGGTCGGCTGATAGAACACGTAATCCTCATGGAAGGGGGCGCTGACGGTCCCGCCAAAGCCGGTATTGTCTCCCAGGGCGATGTGAATCGTGCCGAGGATTTTCTCTGCTTCAAGCACATTGTCGGGGCGGTTGGCTTTGTCGTTGGTACCGATGCCCAGTTCTGCAATGTTTCGGCAATGGGCGTTTTCAGCAAAGCGGGCCTCCAGTCCGGCCCGGAGAGGGTCCTTCCCTTCCATCGCCACGACCACTCCGTTTTCAATCGTCAGTCGCAGCGGTTCATCCAGTTTGCGTGTCGGCCCCCATTCGATCACCATTACTCCGTGACTTTTACCTTCAAGCGGTGCCAGATACGCCTCGCCGGCCGGCAGGTTGCCAAAGCTGCCCGGCGCTGTCAGTAGGCCATCGTCTCCTTTCGCTTGCCGCCCCTGTTTACAAATCATCATGTCGGTGCCGTTAGGGGTGGTGACGTGGATCCATTCGGCCCTGTTTACCGACTCCACAAGTCGGGCGGTACGGGTTGCCAATGCGCTCCAGTCAACGGTCATAGATGTATGGAACATATCCGGGTCGAAATGCGGCAGGCTGGCAAAACGGCATCCGGCAGCGCAGGCCAGAGCACGGAAGCGGGTGTGACTGGTGGAGTTGTTGGCAAGAGCGACAATGATCTGTGCAACATCCCCCCGGTGAACGAGAACAATTTCTTTGGCGCGGGCGATTTCATCAGCAGATGCACATTTGGCGAGCAGTTTTTGCAACAATCCATCCGCGTGCAGTGCCGCTATGGCGGCGGTCCCGAAGGTCGCCAGCCAGAGTTCGTATGGTGGTTCGACGCCCGATGCGGACGTGGCGGGGAATTCCACAAAAGCGGCGTTGCCATACACACGTTCAGCGAACTGTGCCGCCGCCCGTGCCGTGGCATTCAGTCGTGTTCGCCGATCAAGATCTGAGGCCGAGGGTGTTTCGTCAGGCCGGATGATATCGCTGAAGACTAAAACCCGTTCCGGCTTGCTGTTGTGCCCCGGAGTTACTGCCTTCACTCCCATGTTTGTTTCAAAAAGGCTGCGAAATGCTTCATCCAGATGTGGGTGCTGTGTCATTCGATGTATATCTCCCGAATAGAGGTTGAAATCAGTCACGTGCTACGCGTATAGCACATTGCGAATAAAAGTAAAGCCGGTTAGTGGTGCAGTGATGTTGCTGTCAGTTTTTTCCTTGATTTATAGGGTGTTATTGTGATAATCATGCATACTGTATACAATTCTAGTAAGCTATTTTTATCAATAATTGCGAGTACTTAACCCAGTAAAAGGGTTGGTTGGTGGAGGTTTTTGTGGCACAGGTCATTTTTTCCACGTGGGGCGGAAGTACAGTCGACAACAGGAATGTATCCGGGGAGCCGCAGGCGGTCAGCTATCGTTTGCCGGTTGCGTTTGATGGCGAACGCCCACTGCGGGCGTTTATGGGGTGGGACGGTCTTATTCTGTTTGACAAGGATGTTGACGTTCCGGCGATGACCGCTGAATATATGAAGCGGGTTCAGACTCTTTATTGCTGTGGCAGATGCACTCCCGGTAAAAAAGGCACCAAGGTGCTGATGGACCTGTTTCAAAATGTGTTGAACGGTAAGGCGACAGAATCTGACCTGGATACGGTCGGAGATCTGGCTGAACTGTTGAAAAACTGCAAGTGTACCCTCTGTCAGAGCGCAACGGTGCCGGTCTTTGACGCGGTCACACATTATCGTGAACAGTTTGTTGCTTACCTGAACGGTGGCTGCACCCCCAAGCCAGCCAATTACATTCACAAGATCACCGCACCTTGCATGGACAAATGTCCTGCTCACATCGATATTCCCAAATATATTGAAGAGATAAAAAATTACCAGTACGGCGAGGCTTTGGCCACCATCCGTGAAAATATGCCGATGCCGGC
>CAIRND010000199.1 GCA_903879825.1 uncultured Geobacteraceae bacterium | reverse complement strand
GCAGATCAATGACACGCTGAAGCGCTATGGTATCGTCTCGGAATTTGTCCGCGGTATGCGCGTAACAGACGCCGAAACAATGCAAGTGGTTGAAATGGTGCTGGCAGGTCAGGTTAACAAAGAGGTCGTCGGCTATCTCAATCAGCATGGCGGTCGCGCGGTCGGCCTTTCCGGTAAGGATGGTACCCTGCTGCTGGCCAAGAAGTTGCTGCAGGAGGTCAAGGGAGATGACGGTACGGTGGAGATGCTGGATATAGGTTTTGTCGGCGATGTGGTTAAGGTCAACACGGATCTGATTGCCACGCTGGAGCAGGGGAAGTATATTCCGGTTATCGCTCCGATCGGTGTCGGGCCGTATGGGGAAAGCTACAATATTAACGCCGACCTGGTGGCCGGCAGAGTCGCAGCGGCCCTTAATGCCGAAAAGCTGATCCTGCTGACTGATATAAATGGCGTAAAGGATAAAAGCGGTACACTACTGGAAAGTATCTCAGTTGCCGACTTGCACCGCCTGATTGATGAGGAAGCCATCACCGGTGGTATGATTCCCAAAGTAATCTGCTGCGCTGACGCCCTCAAAGAAGGGGTGAAAAAAGCACATATTATCGACGGTCGCATGGAGCACGCGGTGTTATTGGAAATATTTACCGATGTGGGTATCGGGACGGAGATAACCAAATGAACAGTCAGCAATGGATAGAAAAATCAGATAAATACATCATGAAAACCTATGGTCGTTACCCGATTGTGCCTGTCAAGGGAGAAGGGTGCCGCTTGTGGGATGCGGACGGCAAAGAATATCTTGATTTTCTGGGTGGTGTTGCGGTCAACAACCTGGGGCATTGTCACCCGAAAGTTGTCGCTGCCCTTCAGAAACAGGCTGCCGAGCTGATCCATTGCTCCAATTACTATCAGATCCCGCAGCAGATCGAGCTGGCGGAACTGCTCTGTAATCACTCGTTTGCCGATAAAGCTTTTTTCTGCAACAGCGGTGCAGAAGCTAACGAAGCGGCCATCAAGCTGGCCCGTAAATACAGCCGAGATACCTATGGACCGGAACGCTACGAGATCATCACCGCTGCCGATTCTTTTCATGGTCGCACCATGGCTACCGTTTCGGCCACCGGTCAGGAAAAGGTGCAGCGCTTTTTCGATCCGCTTCTCCACGGCTTCAAACATGTTCCGTTTGACGATGTAGCTGCGCTGGAAGCTGCGATTACCTCCACAACGTGCGCTATCATGTTGGAACCGATCCAGGGGGAAGGCGGGGTCAATATGCCATCGCCCGGTTACTTTGAAGCGGTACGGGAGTTATGCGACCGTCACGGTTTGCTGCTGATCTTCGACGAGGTTCAGGTGGGAATCGGGCGAACCGGTACCCTATTTGCCTATGAACATTTTGGGGTGACTCCTGATATTATGACATTGGCCAAGGCGCTGGCCGGTGGGGCGCCTATCGGCACCATGCTCGCTAAAGACACCTTTGCCGCAGCCTTTGTTCCCGGAACTCATGGTTCAACTTTTGGCGGCAACCCACTCGTTTGTGCGGCAGCAATAGCCACAATACGGACGATTCTCGAAGAGGGGCTGCTTAATCGTTGTGAGGAGATCGGTGAATATCTGACCGGTGAGTTGGAAGCTCTTGCCACAAAGTACTCCTTTGTTAAAGAGGTGCGCGGGGTTGGCCTGATGATCGGCATGGCGCTGGATATTCCTGCCGGCGACATTGTTAAGAAAGGGCATGAACGGGGCGTGCTTCTTAATGTCACCCACGACACGGTGCTCCGTTTTGTACCGGCACTGATCGTAACCAAGCAGGAGATCAATACGATGATTACAATCCTTGACGGCATTTTTGCTGAGGTTGAGGCATAGGGGAAAGAGATGACGCGACATTTTCTGGCGCTGCACGATTATACTAAGGGTGAGCTGGACAGTATGCTGGCACTGGCCGCCGATCTTAAGATGAAACAAAAGAGCGGTATTCCGCACCGGTTACTGGACGGTAAGACCGTGGCGCTGATTTTTGAAAAAGCCTCCACCCGTACCAGGGTTTCCTTTGAGGTGGGTGTCTTTCAGCTGGGTGGTCACGGCCTGTTTATGCCGTCGGGCAGTTCTCAGATGGGGCGCGGCGAGCCGATCAAGGATAGCGCCCGCGTCATGTCCCGCTATTGCGACGGGGTGATGATCCGGACATTTGGTCAGGAGATAGTTGATGAGTTTGCAAAATATTCAACTGTACCGGTCATAAATGGATTGACCGACCTGTTTCACCCCTGCCAGATCATGGCTGATCTGCAAACGGTGATCGAACATAAAGGCGGTTATGCCGGATTGAAATTCGCCTGGATCGGTGACGGTAACAACATGGCCAATACCTGGATCGAGGCGGCTGCAATCTTCGGCTTTGAATTGCGACTGGCCTGTCCCAATGGCTATGAACCTGACCAGAAGGTTATGGCGTGGGCAGAGGCGAAGGCTCCCGGCCTTATATCGCTTACGAATGATCCACAGGTGGCGGTAGCTGGTGCTGATGTCATCAATACCGACGTCTGGGCAAGCATGGGGCAGGAGGCTGAACAAAAAGAGCGTGAAAAGGCCTTTGTCGGTTATTGTCTGGATGATGCTCTGCTGTCATTAGCGCACCCGGATTGCATAGTGTTACACTGTCTTCCTGCCCATCGTGGTGAGGAAATTTCGGATTCGGTTATCGAAGGTAAAAACTCGGTTGTCTGGGATGAAGCGGAAAATCGGCTGCATATCCAGAAGGCTATAATGGCTACGTTAATATGTTGTAAATGTGGGGATGCCGTCAGCTATAGAGGTTAATAATAACATGCCATCATGTAACGATATAAACCAACTCCGTGACAAGATCGCTCAGTCGCTGCATCCGGAAAAAATCTTCCTGTTTGGTTCTTATGCATTAGGGACGGAAACGGAAGATAGTGATATTGATCTCGTTGTGGTTATGGAGACAGAACTCTCTCGCCATAAACGGAATGTTGCACTTAAACGATTGTTTTCTCGACGCAACTTTTCTCTGGATGCCTTTGTGTATACTCCGCTCGAGTTCTCAAAGTACAAAGACATTCCCGGTACGATTGTGTATAACGCCACGCATTTCGGAAAGTTGATATATGGATGATGTGACCTCCGACATTGTTCGACAATGGTTGCGCAAGGCGGATAGTGACATGTTGAATATCCGCAATAATCTTTCCGCGACAGAAGTGCCTACTGACACGGTTTGTTTCCACGCGCAACAATCAATTGAAAAACTTTTGAAGGCGGTGCTTATTGCTAACGGCAGAAATATTGCCAAGTCACATGACCTTGTCAAGTTACTGATGGATGTTGTTGATGTAATCCCGGAACTCCTCGCTTTTGACGAGCAATTAGAAGAAATATCGGAATATGGCGTGAGCGTACGCTATCCAGATTATTATTGTGATCCCGATTTGGAAGAAGCAAAAAATGCGTTTGAAGTTGCTGAAAAAATACGGCTGATTGTCGTTGATAAACTGCACATCACATAACAAAAGTATAAGGAGAAACAACATGGCACAAAAACAGGAAATCAAAAAAATCGTCCTCGCCTATTCCGGTGGGTTGGACACGTCTATTATCCTCAAATGGCTGAAAAACGAGTACGGCTGTCAGGTTGTCGCTTTTTCTGCTGACCTGGGGCAGGGTGAAGAGCTTGATCCGGTACGCGAAAAGGCATTGGCAACCGGTGCGGATACCGTCTATATCGATGACCTGAAAGAAGAATTCGTACGCGACTTCGTCTTTCCAATGTTCCGCGCCAATGCCATTTACGAGGGGCACTACCTGCTCGGCACCTCTATCGCCCGCCCACTGATCGCTAAACGTCAGATGGAAATTGCTGCTTTGGAAGGGTGCGATGCTGTTTCCCACGGCGCTACCGGTAAAGGTAATGACCAGGTCCGTTTCGAGCTGGCATACTATCATTTCGATCCGGCAATTAAGGTTATCGCTCCCTGGAGGATGTGGGATCTGAACAGCCGCATGGCCTTGATCGAATATGCCCAGAAAAACGACATCCCGATTCCGACTATCCAGAAACGTCCCTGGTCATCTGACCGTAACCTGCTTCACATATCCTTCGAAGGCGGCATTCTGGAAGATACCTGGGCTGAAGCTCCGGAAGAGATGTATGTCCTGACAAAACGACCAGAAGATGCTCCTGACAAGGCGCAGTATGTGGAGATCGAATTTAAAAACGGTAATGCCGTGTCTGTTGATGGTGAACAGATGACTCCGGCGCAACTCCTTGCACATCTTAACTTCCTTGGTGGCCAGCACGGCGTTGGGCGTGTTGATCTGCTGGAAAACCGTTCGGTCGGTATGAAATCACGCGGTGTCTATGAGACCCCCGGTGGTTCGATTCTGCGTGAGGCTCACTCGGCTGTTGAACAGATCACTATGGACCGTGAAGTTATGCGTATTCGTGACAGCCTGATTCCCGAATATGCCAAACAGATCTACGCCGGTTACTGGTTTTCACCTGAGCGTTTGATGCTGCAGACACTGATTGATGATTCGCAGAAATGTGTCAACGGTGTGGCTCGTGTCAAGCTTTACAAAGGTCTGTGCCGCACGGTTGGTCGCAAGTCTGAAACCGACTCGCTCTTCAACCTCGATTTTGCCACCTTCGAGAAGGATCAGGTATTTAATCAGGCTGATGCCGAAGGATTTATCAAGATCAATAGCTTGCGGCTTCGGATCCGGTCGCTGATGCAGGCCAACCGGAAGTAGCCGGTTGACGAAGAAGCGTTTCAAAAAAGAACACATCGTCACCTCAGTTGTGGCGGTGATTATAGATGGCGACGGGCGGGTGCTTCTGACAAGGAGGAGTATCCCGCCCTTCCTCGATCTATGGGTCATGCCGGGCGGCAAGATCGACCTGGGCGAGCCGATTCTGGACGCGTTAAAGCGGGAAGTGCACGAAGAGGTTGGGCTGGCGATTGAGATTGAAGGTTTGATTGATGTCTTTGAGCATCTCACCCCCGGCGAGGAAAACTGCCATTTTGTGATCCTCTATTACCGCTGCCGGCCGCTCCATTGCGATATTGTCCATAACGAGCATGAGGTGGCCGAAGCGGTGTGGGTCGCAGCAGATGAATTGGCCACCTATGACATCCCCGCCGGCGCGCGCTTTATTCTGGAGAAGGTCTTTCCGGAGAGCTCTCTCCGCGTCAGTACCGGTAGTGTACATGTCTGAGATCATCGATAAAAAGGTAAACCTCGAATTCCCCCTGGGGCACCATCTGCACTGTATGGTCGCCCAAATCCCCAATCATCTTAAACGCTCGGAAATAGGTTTCACTCTGGTCGATCCGGAAGAAAAATGGCGCCTTGTCAGTTCGATTCTGGATCTGGTTGTAACCGGCGAAGGGAATCTGAAGAAGCTTCACTTCTTGCTGTTTCCTGAATCAAGCATCCCCACCTCACGTTTCGATGACATGGTGGCGATAATCGAACAACGCTTTCGCCCGAATACCGTAACCGTCTTCGGTCTCGAGCATGTCAGTTTGCGCACATATCGCGCACTGCTGGAACGGTTCCGTGACGATAACAGCGGGGCGATCGCGTTAGTCGATCATGATGTAGATTCTGGTGATGTTCTGGACATGCCGGTCAACTGGTGTTGTGTCGCCGTCAAGGAAGCCACTGGCCGCATGCGTGTCTTCCTCGAAGCTAAAAGCCATCCGTTTCATGGTGAGGAATACATCGATACCTTTCACGATCTGTATCGTGGCAGGCACTTCTACCTGTTTCACTGCCGTCCCTCCTGCTTCAACTTTATGGCAATTATCTGTCTGGATTATCTGTACCGTGACCTCTATACGTCCAACATACGGCAGATTATTGACCACTCAAATCAGCTCTTCTTTACTACCCGGCAGGGGCTGGATGCTCTGTTTGTCATCCAGTGTAATCCCAAGCCGGAGCACAGCGCCTATCGCGATGTCATCAGTGGTTTCTACGGCGAATATCTTGAAGACACGCCGGGAATTCGTGAAACGGTGACTGTCTTTGGCAACGTGTCTGACGAAACCACGATTGAAGGTTCCCACGCTCAGAACGCTTTTGGCAGTTCGTCTGTCGTGATCAACCAGAATCATCGCCTGGCTCAGGTGAACTTTTCAGAGTTTTCCACGGATGACTTCGATGGCGCTCCGGTGTGTCGACTGCGCTTTGGTACCGGAACGAGGCTGCTTTACTTCAACCTCCCGCCGCAACACGAAACAGACCCGCGCACCTCGCGGGTCTCACTTAAAGTACATGCCATTATGGCGGTGGATGATGGTGTCTGGCACAAGATAGCTGTTGATGAACCGTTGAATAATACGCGATGAAACGGGTGTGAGGCGTCCATTCGTAGATTGTTCTTCCGTCTCAGCAGTAATTCCAAAACACGCACGTCTCTGCTTTAATTTTATCCGTTTTTCACGTATAGTGCGCCTTCACAAACTTCGAGATCAGGCCTAAGGGAAAAAACCATGTCAAAAGATAAATTGTGGGGCGGACGCTTCACACAGCCTACAGATAAATTTGTTGAAGAATTTACCGCCTCCATTCAGTTCGACAAACGCCTGTACCATCAGGATATACGGGGATCGGTGGCCCATGCCCGTATGCTGGGCAAACAGGGAATCATCCCGCTTGAAGATGTTGAGCAAATCGTCCACGGTCTTCATAAAATACTTGAGCAGATTGAAGCCGGCCAGTTTGATTTTTCCATTAGCCTTGAAGATATCCACATGAACATAGAGGCGCGTCTCTCGGCTGCTATCGGTGAAGCGGGCAAGCGCCTTCACACCGGTCGATCGCGCAATGATCAGGTCGCGCTGGATATCAGGCTCTATCTGCGGGATGAGATCGTTCAAATCACTACCTATCTTGACCTGCTTATTGATGCCCTGCTGGTTCAGGCTGAAGCGAACCTTGATACGCTTATGCCCGGTTTCACTCACTTACAGACAGCGCAGCCGATCCTTTTTGCCCATCATTTGATGGCGTATGTCGAGATGTTCAAACGCGATAAGAGTCGCCTGGATGATTGCCTCAAACGGGTTGATGTGCTTCCGTTAGGAGCCGGGGCGTTGGCTGGTACGACATTCCCGATTGATCGTGAGTATGTGGCGGAACAACTCGGCTTTCCGACCATAACCCGTAACTCGCTTGATTCGGTTTCAGATCGTGATTTTGCACTGGAGTTTCTTGCGGATGCCTCAATAATAATGATGCACCTCTCCCGCTTTTCGGAAGAGTTGATCATCTGGTCAACAAGTGCCTTTCAGTTTATTGAATTGTCAGACGGCTTTTGTACCGGATCATCGATCATGCCGCAAAAAAAGAATCCGGATGTGCCGGAGCTGGTGCGGGGTAAGACCGGTCGCGTGTATGGAAATCTCATGGCGCTCCTCACTACCATGAAGGCCCTGCCGTTGGCATATAACAAGGATATGCAGGAAGATAAGGAGCCACTCTTTGATACGATAGATACGGTCAAAGGGAGCCTCAAGATTTTTGCCGATATGATCCGGGAGATGCGGGTAAATGTGGACAATATGGGTAAAGCGGCGGGGCAGGGCTTCTCCACCGCAACAGATGTTGCCGATTATCTGGTGCGCAAGGGACTCGCCTTCCGTGATGCCCATGAAGCGGTAGGCAAAGCGGTTGCGTACTGTGTGGAAAACCAGATGGCAATTACCGAGCTTTCACTGGCAGAGTGGCAGCTGTTTTCGGGAAAAATCGATACAGATATTTTTGAATGTATAACGGTAGAAGCCAGCGTTAACGCTCGTAACGTACCGGGTGGAACTGCGCGAGACCGGGTGTGGAGTGAAATCCAGAACGTACGAGCGGGAAACTGATTTACGATGTATTGCGATTTTTTCGGCTTTTCAGAAAAGCCATTTACCATTACCCCAAATCCGCATTTTGTTTTTTTGAGCAGCATACACCGCGAGGCATTTGCCCGCTTGCTGTACGGGGTTGACAGTCATGCCGGTTTTATCGCCCTGACGGGTGAGGTCGGAACCGGTAAGACTACAATGCTGCGCACGCTGTTGACTCAACTCGATCCGGAAAAATACACCAGCGCTCTTATTTTTAACCCGTGCATGTCAGGTGAACAGCTTCTTGCTTCTATCTGTAGGGAGTTCGGTATAGCAACCGATGAGCACAACCGGTGTGGCTATCTGGATGCGCTCAACCGCTTTCTGATTGATCAAAACTGTCGGGGACGGACGGTTGTGCTTGTTATTGATGAGGCACAGAATCTGGAGCCGGACGTACTTGAGCAGGTTCGCATGATCTCAAATCTGGAGACGGAACGGGATAAATTAATCCAGATTATTTTGGCCGGGCAGCCGGAATTGAACTCTGTTCTCAGACGTCATGATCTGCGACAGCTTAACCAGCGCATTACGGTGCGCTGCAGGCTTACACCGATGAAGCTTGAAGAAACGACCCAGTACATCAACCACCGCCTCAAAATATCCGGTAGCCGGCTTCCTGATATTTTCTCCCGTGCAGCAATAAAGCGTATATTCCGCTTTTCATACGGTACACCACGTTTGATTAACGTCGTGTGTGAACAGGCGCTTGTTATGGCGTGGACCCGTGAAACGCGGTCGGTTTCTCCCTCCATTGCAGCGGAGGTTATCGCAGAACTCCAGGCCGTTGATGACTGTCGGGGCCTCTGGTACCGTATCTTGCACTGGCTGTTTGCCGGAAAGGGACCTTAAATCTATGAGTTATATTCTTGATGCTCTTAAAAAAATCGAGCATGAAAAAAACAAAAAAAAACCAGACGGCAGGGTTAGCATTTCCGGTGACTTGTTTCAGGAACGTATGAAACCTGCCGCCAGCAACGGAATCTGGAAAATTGTGCTGCTTATAGCGGTTGCATCTGTGGTGACCTGTGCAGGTACCTGGTTTGTGCTTCAGGGAAAAAACAAGAAAACCAGCGCTCAGGAACGCCACACTGCACCTCCTCAACCTGTTGCCATACAAGCCCCCGTTGCCGCTCCCGTTATTCCGGTTGTGATTCCAGCGACTGTTACTACTCAGCCGATTCCGGTTACCGAGAAGCCGTCAGTATCGCCCGTTGTTACTCCTGCCCGTTCCAAAAACAGTAAAACGGCTTCAGAGGCGGTACCACCCGTGCAGGCAGTTCGCCGTACGAAGATGCCCCTCACTCCCCAACCTGCTGTGCCGAAACAAGTTCCGAAATATGTGCCGGTGCCAGCTGATATCAAGCTGTCCGGAATTGCCTGGCAGGATGAACGCGCAGGTCGAAGGGCCGTTGTTAACGGTTTTCTTCTTAAAGAAGGAGCTGCCGTTTCTGGTGCCACAATTACAGATATTCAGGCTGACAGGGTACGCTTCTCATCGCCTGCCGGACTTTTTGAAGTAAAGCTTGATTCTGCCCTGCCGAACGAGGAGCCGAGATGAGCAGGCTCGGGAGCTCGGCGCTTGTTGTAGGTATGTCGCTGCTGGCTACTGCGTGCGGCAGAAAAGGTCCACTATCCTATCCTGATATGCTGGTCCTCGCTGCGCCGACCGCTGTTACTGCCCAGCAGAGTGGCTCTTACATCAAGCTTCAGTTTGCTCTGCCTGACAAAAACCGGGGAGGGCAATCAATTAAGGGGGTTGCAGGCGTTAAAATCAGTCGTCGGGTGATGGAAGCTGACCAGGAAGTCGTCTGCCGTTCCTGTATGACCGATTACTCGCTTTTTCTCACTCTCTACCTTGACAGTTTACCGACAAACAGTCAGCGATACGGAGATAGCCTGATTGTTGTCGACAGCCACGTGAGTGTAGGAAAGGTTTATTCGTACAGTGTTGTTCCATTCACTGCAGATGGTGTGGAAGGTGCCTCATCGATGCATAAAGAAGTTCGTGTCTCACCACCGCATGTCGCTCCCGTTTTGAAAATAGAGTCACTTCCTACAGAGGTGAAGCTTCAGATCGCTGCACCGCTTTCGTTATCCGGGCGACTGCTTGGTTACAACCTGTATCGTTCCTCAGCGCCCTGGGTCGCATCGTACCGTTCTCTTAATAATGCACCGTTGAAAGACACCGTGTACGTTGATAGTGCTCTTGAACGGGGCGTGAAGTACCGCTATTCAGTAAAAGCCCTGATTGTGCAGGAGTCGGGAAGTGTTGCAGAGAGTGAAGCGTCACAAGCGGTTGAGGGGATGCTGAAGGACGATGAATAATTATGCCAATGAATGCGTGGCGTACGTGTAATAAAAAAGGGCATCCACGAATGGATGCCCTTTTTTACTGAATCTGTATCGTTTCGAATTACTTAGCGACAGTTTCAGCAAGTTTCAGCGCGATATCTTTGTAAGGGTTAGCGAACAGGATGATCAGGCAGACAACCAGTGCATAGATTGCCAGTGACTCGATCATGGCCAGACCGATCATCATGGTGGTCAGGATTTTCCCTGAAGCGCCTGGGTTACGAGAAACGCCTTCAACAGCGCTTTTAACTGCGAGACCCTGGCCAATGCCGGTGCCAATTGTGCCCAGTGCCATACCAATACCTGCTGCCAGAACGCACATCGTGAAAAAGCTCATCTTTACTACCTCCGTATGGTTTTGTCTCCTAAACAGTATAGGAGTATTTAGAATTAATGATTAATGTGCATGATCCAGCGAACCTTGGATGTAGATCATCGCCAGAAGCATAAAGACAAATGCCTGAATAAAAGAAACAAGGACTCCCATCAGCATCATCGGCAGTGGTACGAGAAAAGGAGCCAATCCGAAGAAAATCATCAGGACAAGTTCGTGGCCGTTCATGTTGCCGAACAGACGCAGTGTCAGGGAAACCGGACGGCTCAGATGTCCGATGACCTCAATGAAGAACATAACAGGAGCAAGCCAGGCGATAGGTCCGAGAAAATGCTTGATGTAACCGAGACCGTGATGCTTGATTCCGACCACATGGGTTGAAACGAAGACGATTACGGCGCAGGCTGCGGTCGTATTGATATTGGCGGTCGGTGGAAAGAAGCCGGGAATCAAGCCGATCAGGTTTGATACAAGCACGAAGATAGCGAGCGTGGCGATCAGCGGGAAGAAAGAACGACCCTGTTCTCCCATTGTGTCAACAATCATGGTTTCAATCCCACCAATAACGGTTTCCATGAAATTCTGCATCCCGCTTGGGATAGACTTGAGCGCCGAAGTAGCCAGCAGGGAAAGGACAAGAAGCAGAACGATGATCAGCCATGTATAGCTGATTGCATCGGCACTTGCGCTGGGTATGTGAAGCGGAGCAAGTAAAGAGCGGAAAAATTCTAGAAACAGTAACGGGTGAACCATGGAGCTAACCTCCTGCGCGCAGGGCGCTGTATATTGAAAGTGCAATTATGTTGATAACAATTACCGAAAGTCCGACAAAAATCCCTGCCAATGAAAACCAGCCGGAAGTTATAATGAAATACAAAAGCATTCCGGTAATACTCAAGCGGGCTATAAAGCGGAGCTGAGCGTATGTGGTGGCATTAGATGGCAGTTGACCAAGAATCCGCTCGAGCACGTTACGAATCCAGAAAAAATTGGCTATTGCAATGCAGCCACCGGCCAGAGCGCCCAAGCCTACTTTTACAGAAAACAGAGCCCAGCCTGCCAGAGTAAGGAATACTACTAAACCCAAGCTGCCCTTGATGATGACTGCGAAGAGGTTATCCTCGTTGATCGTTATCATCACTTTTACGGATCTCCCTGCCGGCAATAACATAAACATTCTTAAAGCCGGCGGCAATCCCGATCAGTAAAAAAATATAAAAGAACCAGGGTGTTGTGTTCAGCCATCGGTCTAGTGTTAAGCCAAACCAGACACCGATGGCGATTGCCAGCACCACAGAAATACCCATGCTGGAGACCATTGCAAGACTTCGAAAAAGCTGACGATTATCAGCAGACATCAGAAGCGCCGTACAAAGGATGCATAAAACCGGTATTCCTTACCATAGGTGATGTCGAGATGTCAAACAGAAACGAAAACACGTTTACGCAATAAGTTTGAAGCATTTAGCGGCAGCGGCTATGGTCTTATCTATATCTGAATCGCTGTGGGCGGCTGACACAAAGGCGGTCTCGAATTGCGACGGTGCCAAATAAACACCTTCATCGAGCATGGCAAGGAAATATTTCGCAAAGGCGGTGGTGTCGCATTTTGAGGCGGATGGCCAGTCAAATACGTCATTTTTACTGAAAAAGGCGCAGAACATGCTGCCAACGCGTGTTGAATATATTGGATAACCAGCCTCTTTGGCTGCCCTGGCAATACCTTCAGCAACGGCGCGGCTCTTTTCCTCAAGTGCTTTGTAAAACCCCGGCTGTTTGAGGATATTTAATGTGGCAATACCGGCAGACATGGCAAGAGGGTTCCCGGAAAGAGTGCCTGCCTGATATACCCCGCCAGAGGGAGAAAGTTTTTCCATTATTTCGCGCTTGCCGCCGAATGCGCCGACAGGAAGGCCGCCGCCGATAATTTTTCCAAGTGTCGTCATGTCAGGGGTAACACCGAAAAGTTCCTGTGCCCCACCGTAGGAAACGCGGAAACCGGACATGACTTCGTCAAAAATCAGAATTATACCTTCGTTCGTGCACAGATCCCGAAGTCCTTCCAGGAAAACATCTCGTGGCGTCACTGTTCCCATGTTGCCGGCAACCGGCTCGACGATAATGCAGGCAATGGAGTCTTTATTCTGCGCAATCAGGGCATTTACCGAATCAAGGGAATTGAATTCTGCCGTCAGCGTGAGTTTGGCAACCTCTGCCGGCACGCCGGGAGAATCTGGTACGCCAAAGGTGGCAGCACCGGAGCCTGCCTTGACGAGCAGTGAGTCTGCATGGCCATGATAGCAACCGGAAAATTTAATTATTTTATCCCGCCCGGTATAACCGCGGGCAAGCCGAATAGCGCTCATAGTTGCTTCCGTACCGGAACTGACCATACGAACCATTTCAATAGAGGGAACCGCATCAATGACCATGTTGGCAAGAATGGTTTCGCGCTCTGTTGGTGCACCAAAACTTGCGCCACTTGCCATGGTGGTCTGCACCGCAGAAATAATATCGGGGTGACAGTGGCCGACAATCATAGGCCCCCATGATCCGACGTAATCAACATAGTCGTTATTATCTTCATCATATATGTGGCATCCAGATGCCTTTTTGATGAAAAGAGGGTCAGCGCCTACGGATTTAAAAGCACGGACGGGGCTGTTGACGCCGCCGGGGATTACAGCCTGAGCCTGCTGAAAAAGAAAGCTGGAGCGTTCGTGATTCATGGAGAAACCTCGTCAGAAAAAGTTATGTGAATGAGCCATCACGATCGGCTTTCTATCATTGATAGTCGTCTCATGTCAAGGTAAAGCGGTAATTTTATTGTTATTTAAGGTGCATTGCGTCATATCCGCATTTTAAGTGGGGGTAAAAAAACTATTGACAAATAATTCCAGATAACCTATTAAAGCAGCGTTTGTATACAGTATACCGTTGCAGTAAGGAGGATTTTGATGATTGGTGCATACCTGCCAATACTACTTTTAGTCGTTGTGGCGCTTGGATTTGGGCTCTGCTCGCTGGTTTTCTCCTCATTGATAGGACCTAAAAAGCCGTCAAAGGTTAAGTTGCAGCCGTACGAAAGCGGTTGTGAGCCTGTTGGGACTGCCCGTGAACGCTATTCAATCAAGTTTTATTTGATTGCCATGATGTTTATCTTGTTCGATATCGAAGCAGTATTTCTTTATCCGTGGGCAATTCTTTACAAAAAACTGGGCGTATTTGGTCTGGTTGAGATGGGTCTTTTTATTGTAATTCTTTTTGTGGGATATATTTATGTCTGGAAAAAAGGAGCGCTGGAATGGGAGTAGACAATCCGCTTGGCGATAATGTTATCACCACGTCACTGGACCTTTTGGTTAACTGGTCCCGGAAGTCATCCATCTGGCCGATGACCTTCGGTCTTGCGTGCTGTGCGATTGAAATGATGGCAACTGGTGCTTCTCACAATGACCTCGACCGCTTCGGAATAATCTTCCGAGCCTCTCCTCGTCAGTCAGACTGTATTATTATTGCCGGTACGGTCACTAAGAAAATGTTACCGGTAATCATGACGGTTTATGAGCAGATGCCTGAGCCGAAATGGGTTATTGCAATGGGTGCATGTGCCTGCTCCGGTGGAATATTTGATACGTACAGTGTCGTTCAGGGTATTGATGAGGCGCTGCCGGTTGATGTCTATATTCCTGGTTGCCCGCCACGCCCTGAAGCGCTCCTGTTCGGTTTGCTGAAGTTACAGGACAAGATTATGAAAGAACGTAACTCATTTGGTTCCGCCATTGGTTTGGGCGAACGTTATATTCCGGAAGCAGCCTGATCTATCTTGAGTGCTGGCAACAACACGAACACACAAATCCCACAAAAGGGTTGGATATCATGGCAGAAAACAATCGTGCAGTACTGAAACTGAAGGAAAAATTCGCCGCTTCGATCATTGATGTAGTCGAATTCAGGGGAGAAGTGACGGTAACAGTGGCGAAGGACGTAATTATAGAAGTCCTGTCGTTCCTTAAGCAGTCACTACAGTTTAACCTCCTCACGGACCTTACTGCAGTTGATTATTTGGGAAAGAAAGAAGAGCGGTTTATGATGGTATATCTGCTTTATTCCATTCCCAACAAGGATCGTTTGCGCATCAAAACTCCCGTAACGGAAGTTGAGTGCAAAATACCAACTGCGACACAGGTATGGAAAACGGCAAACTGGCTTGAGCGAGAAGTCTTCGACCTTTTCGGAATTACGTTTGACGGGCATCCTGATCTCCGGCGTATTCTTATGACCGATGATTGGGTGGGACACCCGCTTCGCAAGGACTACCCGCTACAGGGACCTGACCGTGAACCCTATAAAGGGCGCTTGTCATAGTTTATTAACTACATCGTTCTGTAATTCGATCATAGAAGAGGCGATACATGGCTACTACTGAAACAATGACACTAAATATGGGTCCACAGCATCCAAGTACTCATGGGGTTCTGCGACTTGTTCTCGAGCTTGACGGCGAGGTAGTCGTCAAGGTTACTCCTCATATTGGTTATCTGCACCGCGGCATTGAAAAATTGTCCGAGCATCGTACCTATCACCAGATTCTGCCACTAACCGATCGCCTTGATTACCTGGCTCCGATGAGCAATAACTTGGGATACATCCTTGCCGTTGAAAAACTGATGGCAGTTGAAGTTCCTGAGCGCGCTGAGACGATCCGGATTATTATGGCCGAGTTAACCAGACTTGAATCACACCTGGTCTGGATTGCGTGCCACGCACTTGATATTGGTGCAATGACGGTATTTATCTATGCTTTCCGTGAGCGCGAAACAGTTATGGAAATTTACGAACTGATCTCCGGCGCACGTATGACTTCAAACTTCTTCCGTGTTGGCGGTCTTTCGCAGGACGTACCTGACGAATTCGTGAAAAAAGTCAGCGACTTTATTGACGTAATGCCAGGATATCTTGATCAGTATGAAGGCCTGTTGACCACCAACCCGATCTGGCTTAAACGTACCGTGGGCAATGGTGTCATTTCGGCTGAAGATGCCATCGATATTGGTCTCACCGGTCCTGCATTACGCGGTTCTGGCGTAGATTGGGATCTTCGTCGTGATAATCCCTATAGCGGCTACGATAAGTACCAGTTCAAGGTACCGGTCGGTGAAAACTGTGATACGTTTGACCGCTATAAAGTTCGTTTGGTCGAGATGCGTGAAGCCTGTAAAATTGTGCGTCAGGGACTTGATAAACTCAAGCCGGGTCCAGTACTTGCTGACTGCCCGCAGGTTTGTTACCCACCAAAGGAAAGTGTTTATAACAGTATCGAAGGCCTGATTCATCATTTCAAAATCGCTTCTGAAGGTTTTGCCGCACCAGAAGGTGAAGTTTATCAGGGTATAGAAGCACCAAAAGGGGAACTGGGATTTTATATTGTCAGCGACGGTGGCAACAAACCGGAACGTCTGAGAATACGCCCACCTTCATTTGTTAATCTTCAAGCCATCGAACAGATGAGTGTAGGTGCCATGATCGCCGACCTGGTTGCCGTTATCGGCACACTGGACATCGTTCTTGGTGAAATAGATAGATAACTCCGCACGATTCAAAGGAGATGGCGCGCATGAGTGACGCGGTAGCGCAGAAGGCTGAAGAGCAGGAACCGGTAATTGACCTTTCCATAGCCGACACTGTAATCGACAAATATATAAATATTCCTGGTAATCTGATGCCTGTGCTTCAAGGTGTCCAGGATGAGTATGGTTATATCCCGCGTGTAGTCGCTGATCACATTGCCGAGCGACTGAATGTGTATCCAAGCCAAATTTATGGCGTACTCACATTTTATTCACAGTTTCACCTGAAGCCGCGTGGCAAATTTATCATACGTGTGTGTGTTGGAACAGCCTGCCATGTTCAGGGTGCAACCCGAATAGTAGATACTTTCTTTGATAAGCTGCATATCGGTCATGCCGAAACGTCTCCGGATCTTCGCTATACATTTGAGAAGGTTGCATGTCTGGGTGCCTGTGGTATGGCTCCGCTTGCGATGGTTAACGATTCGACTTACGGCGCGATGACAGTACAGAAAGTTGAAGAAATAGTTGCGGATTATAACCAAAGACCATTGAAGTAGCACGTAGCTCGAAACCATCCAGTAGGGGACAATTGAGTCATGAGCGAAAACTCAGGAATACAGATACTTATCTGCCAGGGAACTGGTGGAATTTCGATGGGCGCCAAAGAAGTCGAGGCTGCTTTTGTCGCGTTGCTGGCCGAAAAAGGCGTTGATGCAGTCGTTGGTAAGCGTTGTGACGTCATCAAAACGGGGTGTCGCGGTCTGTGTGCCAACGATGTTCTCGTCGATATTATCACCCCTGAACAAGGGCGCGTGACCTATGACTTTGTAAAGCCAGAAGAAGTAGAGAAGATTATTGATGAGCACATCGTCAAAAGAGAAACTATAGAGAAGCGTAAAGCGAAGCCGTACTATAACCAGTTCGTTGATGCTCAGATGCGCGTTGTTATGACCGGTTGCGGACAAATCGATCCGGACAGTATTGATGCATACAAAAATGAAGATGGTTTTAAAGCGATTGAAAAGTGCGTAAAAAGCATGAAGCCGGAAGAAGTTATTGATGAAGTTAAGAAATCGGGTCTTCGCGGTCGCGGCGGCGGTGGTTTCCCTACTGGTATGAAGTGGTCTTTCTGTAAGGCAACTCCCGGTGAACATAAATATTTAATATGCAACGCTGACGAAGGCGATCCAGGTGCGTTCATGGACCGTTCACTTCTCGAAGGCGACCCGTACTGCATTATTGAAGGTATGATGATCGCTGCGTATGCTATCGGATGCGATTTCGGCTACGTGTATGTGCGTGCTGAGTATCCACTGGCAGTTCAACGTCTTCAGCACGCCATTGATGTCTGTTATGAAAAAGGCTATCTCGGCAAGAATATCCAGGGTTGGGGACTTGACTTTGATATGCGCATCAAGATGGGTGCCGGCGCCTTTGTATGCGGCGAGGAAACTGCATTAATGGCCTCTATTGAAGGTCACCGTGGTATGAGTCGTCCACGTCCTCCATTCCCGGCAGTTCGCGGTCTGTGGGGCAAGCCTACCAACATTAATAACGTTGAGACGTTCGGTAATGTGCGTCACATTATTAACAAAGGCGGCGACTGGTACGCTTCTCTTGGTACAGAAACAACCAAAGGTACCAAAATATTTGCTGTAACCGGCAAAGTTAAGCATACAGGATTGGTTGAAGTTCCCGCTGGTATGAAAATCCGCGAAGTTATTTATGACGTTTGTGGAGGTATTGCAAACAATCGTAAATTCAAAGCGGTGCAGGCGGGAGGCCCTTCCGGCGGATGTATTCCTGCTGAGATTCTTGATACACCGGTTGACTATGATTCTTTGATCAAAGCGGGCGCGATGATGGGATCTGGCGGTCTTGTTGTTATGGATGAAACAACGTGCATGGTTGACGTCTCCCGTTTCTTTCTTAATTTCACCAGAATGGAATCCTGCGGCAAGTGTGTGCCCTGCCGTATTGGTTTGAAAGTAATGCTTGATATCCTTGAACGCATCACCACGGGTCGTGGGGTGCCATCAGATATAGAAACACTTCAGGATCTTGGTATTGCGATAAAAAAAGCGTCCCTGTGTGGCCTTGGGCAAACAGCTCCGAATCCGATTCTTTCTACTATCAATTATTTCCGTCATGAATACGAAGCGCATATTAACGATAAGCGCTGCCCATCTAATTGCTGTAAAGAACTTCTTCTCTGGCAGGTTGTTGAAGATAAATGCGTTAAGTGCGGCGCCTGTAAGAAAGTGTGCCCTGTTAATGCGATTGTCTGGGAAAAAGGACAATTGGCCTATCTGGATAAGGAAAAATGCACTAAGTGCACATCCTGTTATGATGCGTGCCGCTTTATGGCCCTCGAATAGAAAACTTGATTTAAATCAGTAACGCACACGGTCAAACTCACTGAACAGAGGTTGAGATGGTAAATCTTACAATAGATGATAAGCAGGTAACTGCACCCAGAACTGCGACAATTTATGAAGCGGCCAAGCAAAACGGGATTAAAATTCCGATACTTTGCCACGATAAAAAACTGAAGCCTTTTGGCGCATGTCGTATGTGTCTCGTCGAAGTTGAGCAGATGAAGGGTCGTCAGATTCCTGCATGTACCACGCCTGTAACAGAGGGGATGATCATTCGCACCTCGACACCGGATATTGTCAAGGCTCGTAAGATGGTACTGGAACTGCTTCTTCTTAACCATCCACTTGATTGCCCGGTCTGTGATAAATCAGGCGACTGTGATCTTCAAAACCTTACATACGAGTATAAAGTAAACAGCAACCGCTTCAAGGACGAGAAGTTTAACCACTCAATTGACTATAATAATCCATTGATAGAACGCGACATGAACCGCTGCGTACTTTGCGGAAAATGTGCACGTATCTGTGATGAAATTGTCAGCTACGGAGCTTTGACATTTATTGATCGTGGTATCGAAACTAAAATTGGCTGTGAATTTGATGATGGCCTGAATTGCGAATTTTGCGGTTCATGCATTTCTGTCTGTCCGGTTGGTTCCCTGCTGGCCCGTCCGTTCAAGCATAAAGCACGTTTTTGGGCAATGACAAAACATACCTCAGTTTGTGGCTATTGCGGTACTGGCTGCAACCTGACACTCGGCGTCAAAGACAATAAAGTTCTGACGACAATTTATGACGAAGATCAGGGCTTTCACAAGGGTCAGTTGTGTGTCCGCGGCCGATTTGGATACCAATTTATCAATAGCGCACAGCGTCTGACTAAACCTCTGGTAAGAAAAAATGGCAGATTGACAGAGTCGACCTGGGAAGAGGCCTTTGAAGTTGTCGTGGGTCGTCTCAAGGGTGGTTCCGCTGTCGCGGCGCTGGCTACTGCACGCTTAACTAATGAAGAGCTTTCACTGTTCAAAAAATTACTTGTGGAGAATGTTGGGACGAAAAACTTTGATCATGCTGGTGGGTATGCTCACACCGCACTGACCGAAGGTTTCGCGCGCAGTTTTGGTGCGAGCGCTTCTCCGGCAAATATTCTCGATATCCAAAAAAGTGATCTGCTTCTTGTTATAAAGACAGATTCTTATGAAACACACCCGGTTGTCGGCTTTGAAATAAACATGGCCGTAAAAAATAAAGGGGTCAAGCTTGCGATTGTTTCCGATAAACGCGGTAAACTATCGAAGCTTCCCGATGCAACGACATTAGTTCATCTTCCAGGAACTGAAATTGCAGTTCTAAATGCAATTGCTAAAATCCTTCTGGACGAAAAACTTGTTGATGCTTCAGCTGTAGCCGGTTTTGCTGAGTTGGAAAAAGCGCTTGCCGGTTTTGATGTAGAATCGGTAGCTGCTCTGACCGGTCTTCGTGCAGCAGATATCAAGCAATTGGCTACTGATTACGCCGCTGCAGAAAAAGCACTCATTATTTTCCCTATTGGCCAGGCGTACCCCGGACATAATGCGGACCTTGCGAGTGCAACGGCAAACCTGGCTATTCTCACTGGTAAATATGGCAAAGAAGGGTGTGGCGTTCTCTGTCTTTCTGAAAAGAATAACAGTCAAGGTGCCGTAGATATGGGCTTTTACGCTCAGGATGGCGGCTTGAATGGACTCGCAATTCTTGATGCATGCGCCGATGGCAGTGTCAAGACACTTTTTGTCGCTGGTGAAAATCCTCTGACATCTTATCCTGACAGAAGTAAAGTGAAGGCTGCTCTTGAAGCGGTTGAATTCCTGATTGTATCTGAACTTTTCCTGACTGAAACAGCTGCTATGGCAGACGTAGTTCTACCTGTCTGCTCTTTTGCAGAAAAAGATGGTACGTTCACCAGCACAGATCGCCGTGTTCAATATTTTAAAGCTGCAATCCGTAAGAACGTACAGATCAAATCTGACTTTGAAATATTCTCTGAACTAATTAAACGACTCGGCGGTCAGGCACCTTCTTCGCCTTCGTTACAGTTCAGTGATATTGCCGCTAAGACCTCAGGATATGCAGGACTGAGTCACGTTTCTCTCCGCAAAGACGGCGCATTTGCCTCCGTAGAGATTTCTCCCGCTTTAGTTGTTCCACAAGCTGTAACTGCTGTGTGCGCTGAACAGGGAAAACTGGCTTTAGTAACCGGAAGTACGCTGTATCATAACGGCACGCTATCACAGTACGGTGAAGGTCCTATGCATGTGTGTCCAGAAGGATATATTGAAGTGTCTCGCACAGATGCTGCTGCGTATAAAATTGCTGAAAACGATCTCGTTACGGTTTCTTCAACGACAGGCACTATTCAACTTAAAGCTAAAGTTACACCACGCATGCCGGCTGGAGTTGTCTTCTCGCCATATCATTTCAGTGAAACACCCATCAATACTATCTGGAGTGGTGCACCGGTAACATTGGTCACACTGGCAAAATAATACAGCTGTTTTTGTTCACCAGCTGAAATAACTAATACAAACGAGCAAAGAGAGAGGGACAGATGGGAATCGAGATATTAGGACTGCCGATGATGTACTACATCGCCATGGTTGCCAAGGTCCTGGTGGCGTTTGTCTTCGTACTGCTGACTGTAGCCTATGCTACCTACGCTGAACGTAAGATTATTGGCCATATGCAGGTTCGTCTTGGACCTATGCGTACAGGCTGGCACGGACTGTTACAACCCATCGCCGATGGGGTAAAGCTTTTCTTCAAAGAAGAGATTATCCCTTCGCAAGCAAGTACTTTTGCTTTTCTGGTTGCACCGTTGATAGCCCTCATACCAGCATTCATAACATTTGCTGTCATTCCTTTCGGTGGCACCATTGAGATCGCTGGATACAAGATCCCGCTACAGATCGCAGCCTATTATGACACCACTGCCGGACAAGTGATTGATGTTAATGTCGGGGTTCTTTATATTCTGGCCATGTCATCACTCGGCGTTTACGGAATTGTGTTAGCCGGTTGGGCATCAAACAGTAAGTACTCTCTCATGGGTGGCCTTCGTGCTTCGGCACAGATGATCTCGTACGAACTCGCAGCTGGTTTGTCCATCATCGCAGTGTTTATGCTCTCTGGCACGCTTTCACTGACTAAAATTGTAGAACTCCAGTCTGGTTTTGGCGGTTTTGAATGGTTTCTCTTCAAACAGCCACTGGCAGCATTTATGTTCTTTATCTGCTCGCTTGCAGAAATAAACCGCACACCATTTGACTTACCCGAAGCTGAAACAGAGCTTGTATCCGGTTTTTGCACCGAGTATTCCTCAATGAAGTACGCCATGTTTTTCATGGCTGAATACGCAAACATGGTTACTGTCTGTGCATTGACCGTCACGCTGTTTTTAGGCGGATGGAACGGCCCGCTGACCGCATCAATGCCACTGCTTGGACCGGTCTATTTTATTGGTAAAGTATACTTTCTGATGTTTGTCTGTATGTGGATTCGCGCGACGCTGCCACGTTACCGATATGATCAGTTAATGCATTTGGGCTGGAAAGTATTTATTCCAGTTGCGCTTGTCAACATAGTAGTAACAGGAATTATCGGCTACTTTATTTAGTACCAGCTGAATTAGTAACGTTATTTCAAAGACGAGGATGAACATATGAATCCGATTACACCGATTATAAACGGCATGAAAATTACATTGAAGCACTTATTCATGAAACCGGTGACGCTTCAGTATCCTGATGAGCGTCCCAAGGTTGCAGAGCGATTTCGTGGTCTGCATGGGTTGAAGGTTTCTCATAGTAAAGCCAAGTGTGTGGCGTGTTACCTGTGCCCGACAGTCTGCCCT
>CAIRND010000198.1 GCA_903879825.1 uncultured Geobacteraceae bacterium | reverse complement strand
CTGGCGGTATGCCGGCGGGGCGATGTTTCTTCTTCTCACCAACGCCTTTGCTCTGTTGATCCCCTGGTTCATGAAGCTGGCGGTGGAGGCTCTGCAGCACCCGCACACGGCACGTTTTTCCCCCGCGACCTGTGCCCTTACCATTGTACTCTTGGCACTGTTGCACTGTATCACCCGCATTTTTTCACGGACATTGACACTGAATGCCGCTCGTATCATAGAGTTCCGTATCCGTAATGATCTGTTCCAGCGACTGACCCGGCTTGACCTCGGTTATTTTTCAAACAGCCGGAGCGGAGACATCCTTTCCCGTTTTTCCAATGACCTGACAAACGTCCGTATGCTTACCGGCTTTGGCTCCATGAGCGCCATTAACACGCTGCTGATCTACAGTGCCGCCGTTACGATGATGGTTCGCATTCACCCCTGGCTGACTTTTTGGGCAATACTCCCCTTCCCGTTAATGGTGATCGTCGTTAAAAAAGTCAGTCACCGCCTCTTTCATCGTTCCCTCCAGGCGCAGGAGGAACTGGCACACCTTTCCAGCCAGGCAGAAGAAACCGTTTCCGCAGTACGACTAATCAAATCTTATTGCCGGGAGGATTATTTTCAAGGCGAGTTCAGCAAAAGCGCTGAGCGCTATCTCAAGCACAACCTCCGTTTGGCGCGTTTACGCGGCATCATAATCCCGGTCATGGCGATTGCGACCGGTTCGGGTACTCTCATCGTGCTTTTCATGGGAGGGCGTCTGGTAATAAACAACGTCATAACTCTGGGGGATTTTGTCGCCTTTAGCGGCTACCTGGCCATGCTGGTCTGGCCGACAGCGGTGCTTGGATGGATTCTTACCCTTGCTCAGCGAGGGGCCGCCTCGATGTCTCGCCTGGCCGAAATACTGGCAGCAGAGCCATCGGTGACCGATCACCCCGACGCGCAGCCGATCAGCTCACTGGATACGGGGATTTCAGCACACAACCTCAGCTTCAGCTATGGCAGCACGGCAGTTATAAAGGATATCTCATTTCATATTCAGGCGGGGGAAACGATTGGCATCACCGGTGAGGTCGGCTGCGGAAAAACGACTCTTTTACGACTGATCGCGCGACTATTGCCGATCCCGGAGAAAATGCTGTTTATAGACGGACGGGACATTAACGCTGTAACCACCACCAGCCTTCGACGCTTGATCGGCTATGTGCCTCAGGAGACGTTCCTGTTTTCCCGGACGGTTGCAGAAAATATCAGTTATGGAATAGTCGGCGAGCACCCGGAAGAGCTGATGAAAATAGCTGCCGCTCAGGCCGGCTTTCTTGAGGACGTAGAATCGTTTCCCGATAAATTTGACACGCAGGTGGGTGAAAAAGGCGTAACGCTTTCCGGCGGGCAGAAGCAGCGACTTGCCATCGCACGTGCTGTTGCCGGAAACCCGCCGATACTGTTGCTGGATGATCCGCTTTCAGCGGTCGATGCTGGGCGTGAGGAAGAGATTCTCAACGAAATGGGGAAATTTTATACGGGGAGAACGGTGCTGATTGTCTCGCAGAGAGTATCAGCATTCCGTGACTGCGACCGGATCATTGTGCTCAAATCCGGACAGATTGTCGAACAGGGCCCCGCTGCTGAATTGCTTCAGCACGAGGGGCTGTATGCGGAGATCTGGTCCCGGCAGCAGCATAACCGGGAAATCGAACCTACATACGGCATTTGATCACGCAACGCCGCAACGAACGCCACGAAAAACAAAGACTTATACCGAAATAGTGATTAACCAACCGGGTGAACCTGTTTTTTTACTTAATCTATTGACTTCATTCGTTGCGTCGTTGCGTCGTTGCGTGAAACTGCTTTTTTCAGGTTTAATTCTATGTATTCTGTCCGTAGTTCATTAATCTGTGTGATGGTTTTGTCTATCTGCTTCCGTAGACAGACTTCAGTATAATTTCAACTTTTGTGCCCGGCGCCGGCATCTTATTCCAATCAAAGCGGAAGTAATTTTTGGTTTCCTTCAGCGGGAGCGAGTTGTCGGCGATTATGCCGCCATTACAACCTGACGGGCAAACGATGCAGCCTGAGGCAAAGTTGATCGCTTCAGCGGTGCCGTGATACACAAAATGAGGGGTATAAGGCTTGATAACGTCTTTACCATCAACCGTAATTTTTTCCTCGATCAGGTCCTCAATTGCGGCTTCAACTACTTTCCCATCCTTTTTCCAGCGGACCGAAATAAGCATCGGATCTCCATCAAGATAATCTTCCTTCTGTGTGGTTGATTTCAATCCGGAGCGCTGTTTTACCTCTGTCATCGGTATCTGGCGGCGCGACTTGATGCCAACGGCTTTGATCGCTTTGTCGATTTCAGTTCGGTTGACTTCAGTGGAAAAAATGAAAAATGGTGCCATCTTGCCATCTTTGGTTCCGAAGAAGGCTTGAAAGCGCCGGCCCCAGTCGCACACCGATGGCTGAGAGCAATCTTTGATAACCGTTGAGGTAACACGAACCTCACGCGTCTGTGGATCGACCGTCATGGTGTCTGTTCCGGTCTTGACTGTCGTGACACCGGTCGGTTTTTGTTTGGCGGCAATACCCGGAAGTGCCAGGGCAAAGAGCAGCGTGGTAACAAGCATGGTGCGGATAATACGTTTGTTCATGTGAGATCTCCTCAATTTTTATCGTACGGCAACTGAATAAATTATTCGAACGGCCAGGCCAGCAGCAATGATAACGGCGGCACGGAGCGGTGGAATCCGGAACGCCCCGATCCATAGTCCGCACAGCAGCAACGGCACGGCGTGAGTCGCGGCCAGCAGTGCGGCACACCACCAGGTCCAGGCAGCAGGCGGGGTGAGAGGCGGCAGCCCCTTGTATTGCATACGAAGTGGCAACAGATCACCCAGAAGCAGGCGTCCAATCAAGGCAGCCAGAGCGGTGACCACCAGACCGGCTCCTCCGACATACAAAGCACCCGGCACCAGGCCAAAAGCCGTCGTAAACGCGGCGATGGTCGATAAGGGGGAGAATGGAAAGACAAAGGTCTGCAGCGCCTGGCTGAGCAGTGCAATCCCGCCCCCCCTCAGTGCAGACATGGGGCGCAGATATTCCACAAACCCGGCCAGATCGGCATCCCTCAGACGATGGCAAACAAAGAGAATATTGAATTCAATGGTATAAAGATGGGCATCAAGCGCCCAAAAGAACGTGCGTATCAGGGCAAATATGATCAGTGCAGCCACACCGAGTAAACCGATACAGATGCCCTTTCGCTGTAAACTTCTTCGCAGACCCCACGGCACTTCCGGTGGCCGTTCCCGACCCGCACGGATTTTGTACCAGGCCACCAGCTTCGGCAGCATTGAAACCGCGACAATCAGTACGATCCCGATAAAAAACTCGCGGGAGACCTTTCCTTTCAGCAAACCGAGCAATGAACTTGAAAAGGTGATAAAGGCGATTGTGCCGGGCAACATGAAAATGAATGTTGATATGGCGTACTGAAAAAATGATATTTTAGTCAGGCCGAAGGCAAAATTGAGCAGATTGAACGGAAACAGGGGTATCAAGCGAGTAAATGCCACCGCTTTCCAGCCATTTTGGGCAGTTTCACTGTCGAGCTTGCTCCAACGAGACCCGACCAGACGGCGCTCCACCCAATCCCGTGCTGCATAGCGGGCGATCAGAAAGGCCACACAGGCCCCCAGGGTCGCCCCGATAATGGTATAGATGACGCCCCATACCGGGCCAAAAACAATGGCTCCCGCTATGCTGATCGGTAAACCGGGCAGCATCAACGCCGGTGCAACAGTGTAAAACGCGATGTAAACCAGCGGCGCAACGATGCCAAAACTGGCAAAAAGGGCGCGGAGCTTTTCCGGCTCAAGATACTGGCCGACACCGCTAAACCGTACCAGAACAAACAGAGCTATCAGGGCAACGATAAACAGCAGCGGCCGGAGCGCTCCGGAACTGCTGCCACGGGGTACGGTCCGCTCTCTGCTCGCCACGGCCGGGACTATTTTCTTAAAGCGGGATTTGAGCCGCAGACGGTTTACATAGGTCATCGGGCCAGATGACGGTTTTGGTGTATTAAAAACCACATCAAGAAGATGGCGAACCTTCAGTCGTTTCCCCAGAAAATTGGCACAGCCGGCACAATAGGTAACGACCGGTCGACCCGCCGCTTCATCAACGCGACGCTGCCCCCAGCCATGGACAAGATCCGGTGCCAACGCCCCAACGGTTCCACCTTCTCCACAGCAGAGCGCCGTGGTGCGTGTATGCGGCATCTCTTCAATCATGCGTCCTGAACCGGAAATCAAGGATCGCGCCGCCGCCTGAGGGGCGGAAGCAAATCGCACCACGCAGGGGTCGTGGATCGTCACCGGAGCGGAGTTACTATCCAGAGCGATACCCGGCATAATTTCAGCAAGTTTTTCGTACACCGTTTCTGTTTGAAATTGCCGGGCGTAGTCGGTAAACACTTTATAGCAGTTGGGGCAGGCAACCAGAATTTTCTGCACTCCGTGGGATTCCAGCCACGCCACCATCTCGCCAAACATTTCCAGGAAATACTGCTGACGCCCCAGGTCGTGAGACGGTTTTGTGCAGCAATCCATCACGAGTCCCAGTGCAGGAATTGTTTCCCTCAATTTCTCATAGACCTCAAGAGTTGCCGCGGGACGCGTGCCGGACAAGGCACATCCGGGGAAAAATACCGTGCTGCATCCCTCCGGCAGTCCATACCAGCTAAACCGGCGGGACGTTCCGGTCCGTTCATAGCCAATAAGCCCCTTGTGTTCGGGAAAAGTACCATAGCCACGATCGACCGCCTCGCGCCGCATCTCCAGAAAGAGGGCCTGCGGATTCAGCCCTTCCGGGCATACGGCAGAGCAGAGCCCACACAGGCTGCACTCAAAACAGACAATATTTTTTTTCGGGTTGGTCGGATCGTAGGAGCGGGAAAGATCGCGGGGCGAACCATGCAGTTTCAAAAATCCGCATTCGCTGACACAGACGCCACACCCGGTACACCCGCCGATTTCGTCAGAAATCATCGCTGCCAAGGCTGGCCTAAGTGGGGTGATTTCTCCTTGAGATACATTCATTTCGAAGTATTTCCTATTGATGCCGGTTTACAGCAATCACAGACCGCGTTCGCAGCGGCTGCTTCCATGCCACCCTCCAGAAGTAAAATTCGTGAGCGTGTAAGACCGCCACGCACCAGTTGTTCCATGGTCTGCAGCGCATCGGCACCACCAGTTGCGCTTACCACAACAACTTTGCCTTTGGTGTGTCGCAGCCTGGCGGCAATTTTTTTGAGTCGCAGCGGATCGCTACCGGCGGAAAGAGCGCCAGCGTAATTATGTTCTTTAAACTCTTCAGCACCCTGAATATCAACGATTGCCAGCGTCTGCCCGGCTTTGATCCATGAAGACAATTCATTATGGCAGACGCTGGGAACCTGGCCAGCTGATATCAGTGACGGTAGTAATAACATGACCAGTACTGCGAGTTGTTTCATAAAACGGTCACCTTTGTATCGCGATCTACGCTCAACTAATTTTGCCGTACGGATAAGGCATATTTATTTTGCTCTACTTCACGACGGGAAGATTCTCCGCCTGCCAGTCGGCAAAGAGCATCTGTGCGATATTCGGATACGCCAGTTTCTGCAGCTTGCGATACGCATTGTAACTGCGGCCGCCAGAGTTGCAGTAGACGACAATCTGCCTGTTCTTTTCAAGCACGCCCGAACCAGCAGCAAATGTTTCAACGGGAAGATTAATCGCACCCGGCACATGCCCTTCTGCAAATTCTTTGGAATCGCGCACATCAACCACCGTCAGCGTTGCCGGCGCATTATCAAGCAGCGCCTTGACAACAGCAGGCTTGATCATACTGGTCTTAACGGTTTTATCATAATCCGCTCCGGCGTAGATTGAATAACCTTTCTCTTCCCAGACCGGCATTCCATCCGCATACACAGACACATTTCGGTAGCCATTATCTAACGCGATTTTCGCCGACTTGCCGCTCTTGCCGCATTTTATGCCGTTGCAATAAAACACCAGCAGAGCATCTTTTTTTGCCGGCAGCAAAGCCGCATCCTTCTCAAGTTTTGATAACGGGATGCTTTGAGCACTTTTTATGTGGGCTTCCTTATACTCTTCGGCACTCCGGGAGTCTACGACCACAAGCCCGGGAGTATTTTGGTCAATCAGTGCCAGTAGCTCTTCACTGGAAAGGACCTTGAAAGGGGCTTTATCCTTATCAGCGGCACCGGCAATCGAAAACAACAGACACAAAGTCAGCAGTACCGCACATCCGAAACGAAGTAATTTCATACAATCTCCTTGGGGTAATAACTATTTGAGCAAATTCCATAATAGATTTGGGAAGTCAGGCGGGACAGACAGAAAAAGCACATAAGGAAAACTAAAATAATGGTGGGCACAGTTGGGATCGAACCAACGACCTGCCGATTAAGAGTCGGCTGCTCTACCAGCTAAGCTATGTGCCCATATTTGTATTACATCAACAGCGGACTGCTGTTCTCTCTGAATGTTTCTCTATTAACCGGCTCATTTTCCGACCCGCATAATCGTACGAAGTGATAAAGATGTCAAATTGATATATTCGATATTACCGATGACACAAATCGTTTTTTACGATATATATTGCGTATGAACATCAAACAGCTTGAAATTTTTGTGACCGTCGCCACCACAGGCAGCTTCTCAAAAGGTGCAGAAGCGGCCTGTATTACCCAATCGACCGCGAGCCAGCATATTGCAATTTTGGAGGACGCCTGTGGAGTCAGGCTGCTCGATCGCACGGGACGGGGCGCCATGCCAACTGAGGCGGGGAAAATAATGCTGGTGCATGCGCAGCAGGTTCTTAAATCGTTAAAAGAAACGGAGCAGGCCATGCTTCAGTTTCGTCAGGCTGACGGTGTCGAACTCTCTGTCGGCGGCAGTACAATTCCCGGCACCTATCTGTTGCCAAAGGCGATTGCCCTCCTCCGCTCTTCTCATCCGGGCATTAAGGTAAAGATCGAGATCGGTGACAGCCGTGAAGTCATCGAAAAACTGATTGAAGAACGTATCGAAATTGGGATTGTGGGAACGGCAGCAGACGATAAGAGCGTCACTTCCGAAGCGCTCGGATATGATGAAATTCTCCTTGTTGCACACAAAGGACACCATTGGTGCGGGCGGACAGTGGTCCAACCGGAAGAGCTTCTGAGCGAACCGATCATCATGCGTGAAAAAGGTTCCGGGACCAATGATGTGGTTGATGCTGCGCTCAGGCAGCAGGGGATCAACGCCAGTGACCTGACAACCTGTGTCACCATCTCAAGCAGCGAAGCTATTAAACAGGCGATACTGGCGGATTGTGGTGTGGCGTTTATTTCAGAAATGGCTGTGCGTGAAGAGTTAAAACAGGGCGATCTGGTTTCGATACACCTCACAGGCATCTCCATCTCCCGCAGTTTTTATCTGGTTCACCGGAAGGGCAGGACTCTTTCTCCCGCAGCGGCCGCTTTATTGCTCCTGCTACGGGAGCTGAAACAGTGACTTGCAAGAAGGTTTATAGTTTCTGCCTTTTCACCACGGGTGCCTGTTCCAGGCAAGCCAGTAAAACCCCAGATCCTTCAGCAGTTTACTGAAGTCCAAAAAATTTACCGGTTTGGTCACATAGCTGTTGGCGTGATATTCGTAGGCCATCGCCATATCCCGCTCGGCTTCCGAGGTGGTCAGAATAACCACGGGAATAGCTCGCAAGGCCTCGTCAGTCTTGACCTCTTTAAGCACATCCAACCCGTCAACCTTGGGCAGTCGCAGATCGAGCAGCATCAGATGCGGCAGGGGGAATAGCTGCCGATCGGCATATTTACCCCGCCCGTGCAGGTAATCCAGGGCCGCCTGACCATCTTTGACATGGCTGAGCGTGTTCGCCACCTGAAAATCCTCCATGTTGCGCATTATCAGTTCGGCGTGGTCAGGGTTGTCCTCTACCAGCAAAATAGTTAACGGTTCTCCGTTCATTGGTTTATCTCCTTTATTTAAACGTTCATTCCCACCGTGAAACAGAACCTGCTCCCTTTCCCTTCACCTTCCGACTCAACCCATACCTTGCCACTATGCACTTCGATAATCCGCTTCACCAGCGCCAGACCGATACCGGTTCCTTCACTTTCGGCATCCAGCTTGTTAAACAAACCAAAGATGATCTGATGATATTTCTCATCAATGCCGATGCCGTTGTCCTGCACAAAGAAGATGTTTTCATCTGCTTTTTTCCGCACACCGATTTCTATGTGCGGCACTGCAGCATCACTCCTGTAGTTGATGGCGTTTTCCACCAGATTCTGCAGCACTTCAGCCATACGCCGCTTGTCGCAGAAAACCGTTGGCAGACCGGACTGTACGGCAACAGTCAGGTCGTGTTTTTTTAAAGGCCCGGCCAGTTGCGCCAGCACATCAGCCACCAGCAGATTCATATCCACCGCTTCCGGTTCATTGATAACCCGGCCGATGGTTGAGAGTTCCAGCAGGTCGCGCAGCAGATCGTTCATCTTGTCGGCAGCTGCACTGACCCGCTTCAGATCACTTGGCATTCGCTGATAATTACCATTCAAAAGATCCTTTTCCAGCGAACCGACAAAACCCTTGATGGTAATTATAGGACTCTTCAGATCGTGGGAAACCGTGTAGGTAAAGCGTTCGAGTTCGGCGTTCTTTTGTTGCAGATCTTTTTCATATACTTTGCGTTCGTCGATAAAGCGGGCCTGTTGAATATTCTGGTACGCCTTCAGGGATAATTCATTGGCCAGCAGATAAAGCGCCAGAGCCACCTTGTCAAAGCGTTCTCTCGACATGGTCGGCACTTCTGCCAGCGCAGTCCTGAACAGTTCCCGGTCAACAGCAATCTCATCGGCATATTCCAGCATCTTCTCTTCGTCCTGCGCCTCGTTCCTGACCTGCCCGATCAGCCAGTTGGCAATATGCCTGCCGCCAACAGTGATACTCGCCCCACCATCCCAGAGACCGCCACTCATGCATGGCTGGACAATAGGGCCGGAGGGATTACATTTCCCCAGGACACTGTCTGACTTTATGCAGTTTGCCAGACCTTTTTCCGATTTCCGGATAATTTCAGAGCATAAACGACAGAAATTACTTGGCCTGGTGATAGGTATGCCCTCAGGAGAAGTAATGATGGAAGCCACGCCAGTCGCCTCAGCAAAGGCATCCTGAATATGTTGCAGTTCATCCAGGTTGAACAGCTCTTCAAAAGTTATTGATCCGCTGTCCAGCGGCTGCGTCAGCGATACAAGCCGTTTTTCGATTATCTCCTTATCCCGCTTGCGCTCGGTGATATCTTCGGAGATACCCAACAAATATTTCGTGACCCCATCACCACCCCGAATACAGACTTTCCGTGTATGAAGAAAACGCAGACCGTTTTTGTCCGTCATAATTGGTTCTTCCGGGATATCCAGTGTGCCGACATCTCCGTCAAGCACTTCCCGATCTTTGGCCATGAAGTCGGCAGCCTGTTCGGGCGGAAAGAGTTCCAGGTTGTCCCTGCCGAGCAACGCCTCGCGGTCATACCCCAGAAGTTCCTCACCGGCGCGATTGAATAAAACAAAACGCAGGTCTGTCGCCTCTTTGAGAAAAATCATGAGCGGGACATTCTCCACAACCGCCTCAACCAGGGTTTTCGCCTCAAGCAGCGCCTCTTCCGCCTGCCTGCGCACCTG
>CAIRND010000197.1 GCA_903879825.1 uncultured Geobacteraceae bacterium | reverse complement strand
GTTGTCGGCACGCAGCCTATCTACCTGAATGGCCATGACGAACTGCACTCCCTGTCAAAGAATATTGATGCCAACAGCATCCGTTTCTGGATGGGTTTTGGTGATCATTACATCAATGTATTCACCGTGCTCCGTACACTTGGCTTTCTCTCGCATCTGCCGGTAACGCTGACTACCGGTCAGGAGGTTGTGCCGCTTAAAGTTGTAAAGGCGCTTCTCCCCGATCCGATGACTCTTGCCCCTGGATACACCGGTAATACCTGTATCGGTAACTTCGTCAAGGGGTGGAAAGATGGAAAAAAACGCGAGATACTGATCTATCAGGTTTCTGACCACAAGAAATGCTATGAGGAAGTTGAGTCCCAGGGAATAAGCTATACGGCAGGCGTTCCCCCGGTTGCGGCTGCCATGCTGGTTGCCAGCGGTGTGTGGGATACAAAGACAATGGTCAACGTCGAGGAACTTGATCCGGAGCCGTTTATCGCTATTCTTGATCAGATCGGTTTGCCGACCGAGATTTTGGAGATCAAGCCAGATAGCAAGCGTTCTTTCGACGGAACGGTCAGATCTCTTGAAAAAGAGCTGGCGGATTCAACGGCAACAGTTACGGTTTCCGCTGCGAACCCGATGATTGCCCTTGCCCCCGGCAAACCGGCTAAATTGAAAAAAACAAAAGACAAGCCGGATTCGGAAAAAGAGAAAAAAACACGTAAGAAGAAAGAGAAGTAAGCCGTTCGCTACTACCGAGGAGGTATGAAATGTTCATAACACGAGACAATAACAACGACCTATATCTTTTTAACGAGCTGCCAAACCGGGGAAACGAATGTTGGTGGGCACCTTCGGGTGTTGACGGCACCTATCTTCGTCTTGATAAATCGCTTTATCCGGACGTTACCTGGGATTCGTTGCCACTGAAGGTGGAAATAACGGTTGCAATTCAAACCGCTGAGTAAAGTTTTGCGGATCACCTCGCCTGTGCTGGGTTTTTGAAGCTCTTAGAATGACGAGTCTGCCTCAATGTTAATTGGGGCAGACTTTTTTATTACTGATGCAGTCTTCGATGTTGACTATTATAGTTATAATGGTTATTATAACTATAATAAAATAAATAGCAGTCAAAAGAACCCACAAGGAGACAGCAATGAAAAAAGAAAAAAAGAAGCTCGACACAACGGAACTGACTACTATTACTGAGGAGCAGGTAACCGACACCAGCGCCACACCAAAGAAAAAGAAAAAAAACAAGCTGGTCGATGAGGCACCAGCGGCTGAGCCCAAAGTAAAAAAAACAAAGTCTGAAAAGAGTGAAAAGAAGATTGTTGCGCCGGATGAACAGAAAGCTCCGAAAGAAGACAAAATTACCCAGTTTCTCGTTAGCATGAAAAAATCGGTGCGTAAGAGTATTAAGAAAGAAGCTGCTGAGGCTGGTGTCAGCATGAATGAATACATTGTATTAGCAGTCGCGGAAAAACTTGCCCAAGGGTAACGGCAATCAAAAACGGGCTCGTGCGAGGTAGTAGCGTGAGCCGTTTTTTAAATGAGGTCGATCGTGAAAGTATTGGTGCAAAAAAAAGAATGCGTTCGGTTGGTGCTCCCGCGTGACCTTGGGCCGCAGTGTCTTCAGGATGAGTTGCACGTGGTATCCCACCAGCACGAACCGCTGTCCTACGTATTTTTAGATACCTTCGAGTGGGGACTCTGGCTTGGGGGGCATGCACTTTATCGTTGCGGGGACGTTTATCGTCTGTGTATTCACGAGAATGGATGGCTGGGTGAAGTGGTGTGTGAGGAAGAGGCTGCGGACAGGCGGCACTTTTGGGGCGACTTCACAACGGCACCGATGCGGGCAAAACTTGAGGGAATGCTTGGCTTGCGAGGCCTTTCAACGGTGGTTGAAGGGACATTCCGCCTGCGCCTGGAGGAATTGCGTAACAAGATCGGGAAGATTGTGTGCCGACTCGAGTGGACGACGGTTTCCGCCGGAAAACATGGAGGGGAGGAGTTGCTGCATTTCTGCCATGTGATGCCTCTGCTCGGCTATGAGGCGGAGGCTGCACACGTGGAGGAGTGCCTCACTTTGCGCGGAGCGAGTACAGTCGGTGCCGGCCCATTGGAAGTTTTGCTGCGGCACGCACAGATAGAACCGCTAAAGTACACTCTAAAACCCGTCTTTGGCCTAAAAAGAGATACTCCGGCCCGCGAGGCAATAGGACGGATTGTGCGACCTATTCTGGGGATTGCGAACCGTAATATTCCGGGGATTCTGAACGACATTGATACGGAGTTTCTTCACGACTACCGGATTTGTCTGCGCAAAATTCGTTCGGTGCTGAGCCTGGTGAAAGAGGTTTATCCATATGACGGAACAGAACGAATGAGGAAGATACTTGGAGATCTCGCGCGGGAGACTAACCGTCTGCGTGACTTGGATGTCTACTTATTGGCCCGTGACGAATACCTGGGGTTGCTTCCTCCTCAGCTTCGTCCGGCGTTGGAGGAGATGTTCGAGGATTTTTCGGCAGAGCGTGAAGTCGAGGTGCGGCGCGTGGCTTTGAAAATGCGCGCATCGTCGAGTCGCAAGCTTCTTCAAGAGTTGGAGGATTTCTTTTTTGCAGAGACGCCGCACGGGCCTTCGCCACATGCCGACCTCCCCGTGGGGCCGTTAGTCTTTCGCAGCATCTATAAACGGTATCGTAAGATCCGTGCGATAGCAGCGGGGATCGGAGCGGAGACGCCCGATGAGGCCGTACACCAGATCCGTATCGAATGTAAAAAACTGCGCTATCTGCTGGAATTCTTCACCGAACTTATTCCAGTGGAAGAGGGGGCGGCGATGCAAAAAACAATGCGCAGACTGCAGGGGCGACTCGGTGAGTTCAACGATGCTTCGGTGCAGCAAAAGTCACTGATGGACTATTGGGAACAGAAAAAAACCGGTCATGAAGTTGCGCTTGGGCTTGGTGGGCTCGTCTCTATTCTCTACCAACAGCAGAAGCGGACGCGTGGCCTTATCGAGCAGGCGCTGGTGGGTTTTAGCGATGCTTCGACGGTTGCGGCCTTCAAAGCAATCTTCAAACATCCGGCATCCACTCCCACAACGGATGCCCCAAGGGATGCACACCAATGAAAATTATTTCTTCCTACAGCATCAAGGGTGGAGTTGGAAAGACCGCTCTTGCCGCCAATCTGGCGTTTGCACTTCGCGATGCCGGACATCGTACCCTCCTTATCGACCTTGACCCGCAGGGGGCTGTCGCCTTTTATTTTCGTGTGGGTAGCGCGGAGAAATTCCGGATGCGTGACGCACAGTCCATGGCTGAGGGACTTCGCAGCAACATTCGGGAGTCCGATTTTCCTGGACTTGACATCATCCCCTCGAACCTCGGCTACCGGCATTTTGATATTTTGCTTGATGGAATGGCCAAGCGCCGCAAGCAGCTCCGTAAGGTTTTGGAAGAGTTCAAGCCGCATTACGATGTAATCCTCATGGATTGCCCCCCCAATATCACGCTTCTCTCTGAAAATGTTTTCCGTGCATCGGACGTGATTCTGGTGCCCGTAGTTCCGACCGTGCTTTCGCAGCGGACGTTTGAACAGCTAACCGGGTTTTTTCGGGATGAGGATCTGCCCGGCGGGATACTCCATCCATTCTTCTCGATGGTGCAGAAACGGAATAAAATGCATAAGGAGATTATGGCTGAACTCACGGAATTGCACCCGGGTTTTTTGAAGACAACCATTCCGTTTTCCGTGGAAGTTGAAAAAATGGGAGCACGTAGAATGCCGCTGTTAGCGTATTCTCACGCCAGCGACGCTGCGCAGGCCTACCGTGCGCTTTGCAGCGAAATCCTTATTCAGTTGAGCCAACTATAATGATCGAAATCGAACGGAAGTTTTTATTGAAGTCGCTGCCTGCTGAAATGCAGGGTGGAACGCCAATCCTCCAGGGATATATCGCTCACGACGATCATATGGAGGTGCGCATCCGCCAGTACGGAAATGACCATTTTCTCACCATCAAAGAGGGCTCGGGCCTCGTGCGCCATGAGACCGAAATCGAGATCACGCCTGGGCAATTTCTCGCACTCTGGCCGTCCACCGCAGGGAGGAGGCTGGAAAAGATCCGCTCGTTGGTCAATTATGGATCGTTTCAGATAGAGGTTGATTGCTATCGTGGCGATCTTGAACCATTGCTTGTTGCGGAGGTTGAATTTGCTTCGGTAGAGGAAAGCGAGAGCTTCGAGCCGCCGGATTATTTTGGGCAGGAAGTGACGGGAGTCGCAGCCTACAAGAACCTTTCCCTCGCAATTCACGGGGTTCCTGACGGTTCGGCCCTGGAGTACCAGATCGGAGCGCTGCCCTATCTGTTTCGCGGAGGACGACTGCATCTTGTGATCGTGACAAATTCTACCCAATCCCGCTGGATAATCCCTAAGGGACAGCCGGAACCGGACATGCCCCGGCAAGATGTTGCCATCATGGAAGCCATGGAGGAGGCCGGAGTTATTGGGAACTGCCTCCCTGCGCTCCGAGTGGCCTATCACCGCAAAGGCGAGAAGACGCTCCATATTTATCCGATGAAAGTCACGACTGTGCTGAAAAAATGGCCGGAGATGGACATGCGGAAGCGTGAGGTACTTCCCGTCAGTAAGGCCCTGAAGATGCTGAGCGACCCGGATCTCGCTCTCTGCATCCAGCGTCTGATCCCCCGTCTACCCGCCTGACTATTTTTAAACTGCTTGTGGCACCGGCATCGATAAACCGACAATCGATATATAAAGGTAAAAAACAGGGTCTTATGGTTCTTGAATCGTTCTTATTCACGGCAGTCGCTCTGAATGAGGACGATTTTTTTTCGCCGACAGCAAAATGTCACACAACATTTACATGCCGCAAACCTGATTGCCACAATTTTCGTATATAATCACGCCAGTACCAACAAACTTGTTTTAGAGAGAAAGGGACTGATCATGAAAAACTGTATGACAAGGCAATTATTACCATTAGAAACTTCAGGGTGCCTGGTTGAAAACCCAAGTTGCAGTCATGCCCATAAATTCGGTTTCAGCATAGTATGCTGCCATCCTGACCACATGAAATTCCATGCACACGTGGATGGCAAGCTGACGAAAGACGCAGCATTTGATCGCTATAACATGCTGAGACAAAAAAGACGTGATGAATTCACGGCAAGTCTGGATGAAAACAGCAGGAAATATTTTAACCTCCAGACCGACTTTTTCGGTCTGCCACTGTCAAACCAAACGCCAGCTGATCAGCAATAAATTTTATTCTAAACATTACTATATGGGCACACAGGGTATCCTGACTGTTTGTCATCACATAAAAGGAACAGTATGGAATGGTATGAAGAAGAAGTACATGAAATAGAACAACGACGGCAGAAAGACCCTCCACCTGCGGGAATGGTGGCCTTTTACGGAAGTTCATCAATGCGCTTATGGGAGAACCTGGAGGAGGATTTTGGTAGTTATGGCGTTCTTAATCTGGCTTTCGGCGGATCTACCATGGCCGCCTGTGCCTGGTTCTTTGAACAATTGGTGGTTCCCTGCCATCCCCGCGCCATCATCTGTTATGCCGGTGATAATGACTTGGGTGACGGCAGATCACCTGAAGAAGTTTTGGCATCTTTTCAAGAGCTCCTCGTGAAGGTCGATGCACATTTCCCCACAATTCCCTTTACGATCCTGTCAATCAAGGCAAGTCCTTCGCGCTGGCACCTTGTCGATAAAATCAGATACACAAATGAATTAATGTATCGGGAAATAGAGGGTCGCGACAACGGACATTTTATTGACGTCTTTTCTGCCATGCTCGGAAGCGACGGCCGTCCAGACGATTCTCTGTTCCTTGAAGATGGCCTGCATGTCAGCAGACAGGGCTATATGGTTTGGAAACAGTTACTGCTTGACCGTTCTGGAGATATCTTCTGAATCCCGCAGCTTAAATCGTTACATACAATTAACACCACTGTCACAACTATCTGAAATATTTGGTGTATACTTCTTAGTATGTACCGTGAATATCATCGCTGGCATAGCCCACATCTGGGACGAAACATGGAACTGCTCATTTTTGGTCGGAGCGGCACCAGAGTTATTGTTTTTCCGACACGCGTCGGCCGTTTTTTCGATTATGAGAATTGGGGGCTCATTGAAGCCTTCAGAGACAAAATAGAAAATGGTTGGCTCCAGTTATGCTGCATCGACAGCATTGATGAAGAGAGTTTCTACTGTAACTGGTGTCCACCCCGAGATCGGATTGTCAGGCACAAGCAGTATGAGGACTATATCATCAAGGAAGTTGTTGCTTTCACGCACAGTAAAAATCCCGGTTCTGCACTGATTGCTCATGGGTGCAGTATGGGAGCATATCATGCCATCAATATTGCAATGCGACATCCACGACTTTTCTGCAGGGTTGTTGCTTTCAGCGGCAGGTACAATCTTACGCTCGGGGTGGGCAGTTTTCGCGATCTCTACGACGGCTACTACGATGAGGATGTTTATTTCCACAACCCATCACACTTTGTCCCCAATATTAACGATCCCGAATTGCTGGAGATAATACGCAAGATGCAGGTGACTATCACTATTGGTGAGACGGATTCGTTTCTGGAAAACAACCTGCAATTCAGAGACATCCTGCATGGAAAGGGAATTCAGTCTTCTTTCCATATCTGGTCAGGTGAAGCGCATCAGGCCAGATACTGGCGAGAAATGGTCGCACATATTTTCTGATGGTCGTGTATTGTTTGTGTGAATGAATTTTCGGCATTTAAATCTTCTGAATTACCTCTCTCAGTACTGACAGTTTGTACGGTTTCTGAATGAACCCTGCCAGTCCTTTACCCACAAACTTCTGTGTCACCTCCAACTCACTAAATCCACTGGACATGACAACTTTGACGTCAGGGTTTAGCTTCTTTAACTCATGGAAACACTGCTCACCATCCATATTCGGCATGGTCAGGTCCATAATAACAATGACAATATCAGGGTTTTCTTTGAATATCTCGATAGCGTCTCTGCCATCATTGGCGGTGATTGTTGTGAAGCCGAATTCTCGCAGCATTTCCTTAGCGACGTCCCTGATTGTTTCCTCGTCATCGACCAGTAGAACCTTTCCCTCGCCTTTCCAGTCTTCTGTGTGGTTGTCGCGGCTGATAATTTCGATGGGCACGCTGGAGGATGGCAGGAGGATCTTGAAAGTAGTGCCTCTACCCGGCTCACTGTCAACCTTTATTGCTCCCCTGTGACCTTTCACAATCCCTTGCACAGCAGCCATGCCGAGACCTCTGCCCGTGAATTTGGTAGTAAAGAACGGGTCGAAAACTTTGGCCAGTGTATCTTTGCTCATACCGCATCCCGTGTCTGCTATATCAATGTAGACGTAGGACCCTTCATTAATGCGCTCATCTTGCCAGAAGTATTTCAAATAGTTCCTGTCGCAGTCCCTGCAACCGGTGGTGATGGAAATGACACCACTATTATCGCCGATGGCTTCTGAAGCGTTGATAACCAGATTCATGACAATTTGTCGGATCTGGGTTGCATCACCTTCCACTGCGGGAAGGTTTGGGGCGAAGTTAAGTTTTAACTTCGCCATTTTGGAAATGGAGACATCCAGTAAATGAAGCATTTCTTCCAATAGGCAATTTATGTCAAGATGCTCAATGACAAACTTTCCTTTGCCGGAGTAAGCCAGCATCTGTTTTGCCAGGCCGGCAGCCTGCGTGGCAGCTTGTTCAATCTTATGTATGTTGCTGATGCCTGGTGATTCCGGTTTCATCCTTAATAATGCAAGTTCAGCGTTTCCTATGATTGAAGTGAGAATATTATTGAAGTCATGGGCTATGCCGCCAGCCAGTACACCCAAGCTCTCCAACTTCTGAGTGTGAAGAAGTTGTTGTTCCAAACGGACTCGTTCTTCCTCTGCCCGTTTGCGCTCAGTTATGTCACGGACATTGACAACAATTCCGCGAATATCGGGGTTTTCCAACTGGTTCGTTCCCCACGCCTCCAGATAGACCCAAGAACCGTTTTTGTGCTTGTGCCGGTATTGAGCAACACCTTCCCCTTCGTTGAGGATAGTCAAAAACGCAGCCTGAACATTTTCCTGATCATCAGGGTGAATCATTTCTTTTATGACTGGAATGTTAATGAGTTCAGACGGGGTATAGCCAAGCATTTTTTCAACGACATCACTTACATAGGTTTGCTCACCGTTATTATTCAGAATAGTCACCGAATCGGAAGAGTTTCTAATCAATTCCTTGAAACGACGCTCGCTTGCCTGCAATTTTTCTTCAGCCCGCTTACGTTCAGTGATGTCGGTATGCATACCGATAAATCGAACAGGATTCCCCTGTTCATCACGTTCAAAGATTTTCCCCTGCCCGAGTACCCATTGCCACGATCCGTCCTTGTTTTTGAACCTGAATTCTTCAACATATGAACCTGCCTGGCCTGCCAGATAATCTTCAATGGCCTTTTTAACTCTATGAACATCATCTGGATGTACTCTTTTTTCCCATTCGTCATATGAAGACTTGAAATCATTTGGTTCATAGCCGGCTAAGGTAAAGTAGTTTGAATCGAAATACATTTTTTCGGTTTTGACGTTCCGGTCCCATATGCCGCTTTTTGATGCATTCAAGGCTAACGATAATCGCTCTTTGCTCTCTGAGAGTTCCTTGGTTTTAATGGACACAGCCCGCCTCAGAAGTCGAAGCCAAACGAGCATTACGATCAAAATGGCGGCAATAATCACCAGTGAATAGCTTATGTAACGAAAATATGGAGCAGAACTTACCGGTGTTCCCATCCAGCGTTTATCGATGACACGGTATTCAGCAGGTGTGATATCGGCAAACCCTTTTTCAACTATTGTGAGTAGATCGCTCTTGCCTTTCAAAACAGCACGGTGAAATTCTCCGCTGTAGAGCGGAGCAGTCTCCCGGAAATGATCCTGAATTCCCATTTTGTTCAAAAAATATAACGCCGGGGGGCGGTCAACAGTAAAAACCTTTACTTTACCATCACGAGCCGCTTCAATAATTTTCTCGTAACTGGGATATTCCACAATAGTGGTGACGCCGGACTTCCTTAGAATATCAAGAACATTACCACCCGACTTGGCAGCCACCCTGAAGCCTTTAACGTCCTCTGGTCCTCTGATACCTGAGAGGTCAGCGTTGAAAAACAGCGGTACTGGAATAACCGCATATGGTTTGGTAAAGTCATATATTAGTTCACGCTTTTCATTCCGGAACATTGTATCAATTACGTCGAATTCACCCGCTTGCATCCTGCGCTGCGCTTCTGCCCAGTCCATTCCGGTTATTTCAATGTGGATACCCGTTTTCTTTTCCCAAAGGCCCCACTGATCAATAATGATACCTTGCAACTGCCCATGATCACCTTTAAAGACATATGGCGGGTAGTTGTCGTCCATGACAACCCGTAATACATTTCTATTTTTGACCGGCTCTGAAGGTGCGGTAAAGCCATTGGAAGCGGAAAGCAAGAAAGCAGTCACAACAATGACTTTGAATAAGCAACCTGATAAAAAGCGCGAAATTACTGCTCTCATGCCTTCTCCTGGGGGAAATTGTTTCCATGAATAAGTGACCGGATTACTCCATAAAAAGTTGAAGCTGATAATGTCGGTTCAGCACCACCTCATAAAAAAACTGCCAAAGCTGAAATAGCGTTTGACAGGTTTTTTTATATCATGCTTTTGGCTCCCATGGAATCAAACTTGCTGCGCAGCAGCCCCGGTTAGTGTCCCATCGCCAACACAATATATGCCACTGAATCAGCGATTGACGTGAATCACCTTGGCTGGTGGAAATCCGTTAAACCATGTTGAGGATGCACCGCTATAGGCGCCGATGTTTCTGCTGTAGAGCAGATCGCCTCGCTCCAGGTTATAGGGGAGTTCTTCCGCCATCGAAATTACATCAAGCGCATCACACGTAGGACCAAACACTGTGCAGATCTGGGTCGGCCCCTTTTTAAAGGACTCAAGGTGATATTGGCAGTGGTCGAAGATTATGCCGGAAAAGGTGTGATAGACTCCGTCATCGACGTAATAGCATAGCTTACCGTCGCGTACTGCCTTACCGATGATTGTGGAAACTGCTGTTCCTGCCGTCGCAACCATGAACCTCCCCGGTTCGGCAAGAATTTCAATTTCTGGTGGGAACAGCCTCTCCAGTTCGGCATTTATTTTCCGTGCCAGCTCACTAAAAGGTTTCACTGAATCATCATATGGGGCGGGGAAGCCACCGCCGATATCCAGGAGATTCATTTTGTCATAACCGCGTTCCCGCGCTTCCCTGAAAATATGTGCAGCCAGGTTGATGGCCTGCACGAAGTTTTCAAAATTGGTTGTCTGACTTCCCACATGAAAACTCAGCCCTTCGACAGTAAGCCCTTCCTTCACCGCCTCCAAAATGAGGTCTACCGCTTCACCCGGACCTGCACCAAATTTTGAGGAGAGCTCTACCATAGCACCGGTGTTGGAAACTCTGAGACGGAGCATAAGCCCGGAGTGGGGGGCGTACTGTTTTATTTTACTGATCTCTTCGCGGTTGTCGAAGGTAATCAACGGCTTGTAGCGGTCAAGTTCCACCAGTGTCTCGTTTGCCTTCACCGGATTTGCATAAACGATCTTGTCCCAGATCCACTCCTGCCTCTCATTCTCCGGCATGTCCTTGATAATGTCATAGACCACCATGAATTCAGGCATCGATGCGACATCAAAGCTTGCCCCGGCATCGAACAGGGTTTGTACAATGGCTGGATCAGGATTCGCCTTGACTGCGTAATATGCCTGGACACGAGGAAGATACTTTTTAAATGTGGCATAATTGTTCCGCAGTTCGTCGTGATCTATCACAAACAACGGGGTTCCGTGGGTCTCAACGAGTTGTTGCAACGCCTCTGCAGTGATCATGGATCTCTCCCTGGTAGTGACTCTGCTGCTGCATCAAAGCGATCCAGCCACAGGTTATTTATCTTCTGGTAACCGTTTCATGAATTTGAAACGTTATCCGAATCGTTACGCTCTTCACCGTTATAGTCTGTGGGCTTTTTTTTCTTCATCCTCTTCCGGTACTGTTCAACCCGTTTTTCAGCAAGCTCTATCAGTTGACTATGGCTGCCTCCTACCGCATCGTCTTCTTTGGGAGTTCGCTGAACATAGCTGCCATCTTGCTGCATATCCCACGCTGAACGGGTGTCGTGCAGGTGAACGTCCAGAATAGTCTGAATTTCCCGGGCAAGTTCCGGAGCCTCTACCGGGCAGAGTACCTCCACCCGTGCTTCCAGGTTGCGTTTCATGGCGTCAGCCGACGAGAAGAAATACTCATCTGCGCCACCATTTCTGAAGTGATAAATCCGCGAGTGCTCCAGAAAACGTCCGACGACACTAATGACGCGCACTGTTTCCGATAACCCCGCCACACCGGGGCGCAGTCGGCAGGTGTCCCGCACAATCAGATTGATGACAACCCCGGCCTGGGACGCCCTGTAGAGCGCCTTGACAATGTCGCCATCTTCAAGGGCATTAATCTTGAACTGAATCAGACCGCCGCCACTTTCACAATGCAGTACAATTTCACGTTCAATCTTTGTTAACAGTGCCTGCTTAAGCAAACGGGGAGCGGTCAGCAGACGCTTGTATTTCCTGCGTGGTTTGAACCCGGTCGTCAGGTAATTGAACAGTTCGGTGACATCATTACCAAGCGCTTCACTGCAGCTAAGCAGGCCGACATCACTATAAATGCGCGACGTGTCTGCGTGATAGTTGCCGGTGCCGATATGGACGTAACGCCGCAGGGAATTAAAATCCTGTCGGACAATCATGATTACCTTGCAATGTGTCTTCAAGCCGACGACACCGTAGGTAACGTGGATACCCGCCCGCTCCATCTGTTCCGCCAGCCGGATATTGGTCGCCTCATCAAAGCGCGCTTTCAACTCCACCACCACAGCCACCTGTTTACCATTTTGCGCGGCCATCAGCAGGGCTTCAACAATGCGGCTCTGGCTGGATGTGCGATAAAGAGTCATCTTGATGCCGTGTACTTTTGGGTCAACCGCCGCATCGCGCAGAAACCGTTCTACGGAGGCAGAAAACAATTCGTAGGGGTGCTGAAGCAGAATAGAACCGGCATCGCGGATAATATGAAAAATGTTGCGCTGAGATTGCAATTGCGGGTGCACAATCGGATAGTGCGGAGGATCGTGCAGATGGGGATAATCGAGTCGAGTTAATTCAAAAAGATCGCGCATGGCCAACAGATTCGGAACCTCAAAAACGTCGTCGTTTTCGTTGATTTCCAACTCCGCAGCCAATCTGCCACGCTGCAGAACCGGTATGCTTTCGCCAACCTCCATCCGTACAATGGGGGCGAAGCGCCGTTCCTTTAATTCGCTCTCGATCATCTCCATCAGGTCATCAGCTTCCTCTTCGTCTGTTTCCGTATTGGCATTACGGGTAACCCTGAACAGATCGCAGCGTACCACCCTCATGCCGGGAAAGAGCATGTCGAGGTTACTGATAAGGAGATCTTCGAGGCTTACAAAGCGGTCTTTTTTGCCTGGAACCGCTATGAAGCGTGTTGTGCCTGCTCCGACCGGCACCTTGATACGCGCCAACAGCATGTCAAGTCCGGCGGAATCATTCAAAGTAACCAGCAGGTTGAGTGAAAGATTTGAGATGAATGGGAACGGATGAGCCGGATCGATGGATTGGGGTGTAAGCAGAGGATAAATATTAATCGCAAAATGATTACGGAGATTTTTTCGCTCGCCTGCGGTCAGGTCCTTCACCGCTGAAATGACAATCCCTTGCTCTCTCAGAAGCCCCAAAACGTGAAGCAGCTGAGTGCTTTTTCCACTCTCAAGGCTTCGAATCAGGCTATGACATGCCTCTATTTGCTGGAGTGGCGTGAGGCCGTCCAGGCTCGGCTCACTTAATCCGGCGCCGACCAGCTGTTTGAGACCGCCAATACGCTTCATGAAAAACTCATCCAGATTGGCGCTTACAATGGCGACAAACTTGAGCCGTTCCAAAAGGGGCGTGCGCTCGTCCTCAGCTTCGTGCAATACACGGCGGTTAAATTCCAGCCAGGTTAACTCGCGATTGAGATACCAGCAGGGATCAGAAAGATGGATTTCAGCGCGTAGTGGTTTCGTTTTTACTGTCCTTGTTTTCACGGCTACTGTCATAGGCTAAGCCCCGCCGCAGATAACTGCAGAACCATCTTCTGGTGCAATCATTTGCGGATCAATATGGAGTATGGTGCTATAGGTCTGGGTACTGTCTGGCGCATTAGCAAGTGTGAAATAGCGCGCATTTTTCCCCATGCGAGCCATGCGTTCCGGGTCAGAGGTCATTAATCGGATGGCCATTATCAGGTCGGTCGTGCTACCCGCGCGGAAGACGACACCGGTTTCACCATCAACCATCAACTCGCGGGGACCTCCTTCATCAGTTACGATTACCGGCAAGCCGGATGCCTGTGCCTCAAGTATTACGTTGCCGAAGGTATCGGTGGCACTGGGGAACACGAACAGGTCAGCCGAAGCATAGCCCCGCTGAAGCTGTTCACCCTCCATATAGCCGGTAAACAGAGTCGGATATCCCGTGAGGGCTGCTTCCATCTCTTTTCGGTATGGCCCATCGCCAATAACAGCGAGAGCAATTGCCGCCCCACTGTCTACCAACTCGCTAAAAGCGGTCACCAGCATTTCCAACCCTTTTTCGCGGGAAACCCGCCCAACATAGAGCAGCACTGTCCTGCTAATCCCCAAACCGCGACTTTTCCAAAAACTGGGATTACGCATCTCTGGCGTGTAAGTGTCCGTATCGACCCAGCGGGGAAGCGGCTTCATTCGTTCAGGCGGCAAGCCCCGCGAACGCAACTGTTCGCGGGTTCCCGCTGATGGCACCATCACCTCTTCCATCTGGCTGTAAAACCAGATCATGTAGCTCCAGGCGGCTTGCTCGAGGAATTCGTCATTGGTCAGGCTGCGCACATATTGAGGGATGTCGGTGTGGTAGGTCCCGGCCACCGGAATATTCATCATGCGGGCGATCAGCAGGCCAAGCAGACCTACGGTGCCGGGGGTGCTGATATGAATACGGGTGAATCCTTCCCGTTCGATGAAATCCATCACGTCCAGAATGGGCGGAAAATTAAGTTTTAACTCTGGATATTCCGGCAGTACAAAATCACCGACCGACTGAAACTTTTTCACGCCTTCAAGATGGTCCGCTTCATCTCCGGTGGTGATAACCGTCAGTTCGACACCACGGCTCTTTGCGGTCTGTATCAGGCGTTTAATTGTTATGGCGACGCCGTTAATTTCGTCAAGCGTATCGGTGAACAGTGCAATTTTTTCAGGAGCCTCCTGGACATGCATTTCAGGCATCGCCTTGGTAAGGTCCCGAATCAGCTCCTTGCCTTTGTGCTGGTGATGAAAAGCCAGGTAGTAGGGGGAAATGAGCGCGTGCACCAGTCCGATGGTGCCGATAGTGTTGAGATATTCAAAGAACCCGGCGTTAAGCGGCAGCTTCATGAGACGTGCTGAATAGTGGAAGACCAGGCGATTTGCGAGGCGGCTGGTTACGGCGAAGATCTTGCGGTTGCTGTCGGCAGTGCTGATACCTGCCAGAAAGGCAGAGTCATCCAGCAGCAGACGAGCCTCTGATTCAAGAATCTCTTCAAAGTTCTTTCCCGTGTGGTCGCGCGAAACGGGCATGTTTTTAAGAACGAACAATTTGATCTTATCGACGAACGAACTCCGGTCTTCACCGATGTTGAAAAAACGGTCGAGCAAAGCACTGACAAAAGGAGTAGCCCCACGTCTCCGCTGTCCGAGACGTTCCCGGTAAAAGCTGTGGGCGACACCGTAAAGACTGTGTGCCATGGTAAGTGGTCCGCCATCCTCACCGTCAGCCCAACTATCTCCATTCCTGATTGCTTCGATAAAACCATCGACCGTAGGTGTGTCATAGACAGTGGTGTGTGCCCGGGCGATGAACAGGCCACCGTGGTCGTCTGAACCGCCCACAATGCCCTTGACCCAGGGGGTGCAGCCATACGGCTGGAGATCGTATTTTTCTGCTAAACGGCCGATTACGGTTTCATTAAGAGATGAAACAAGGCGTTTGGTAAAGCCATTGAAACGATGCGCCCGGCAGCCATTTTTTACTTCAAAAGTGGTGAAGAGGAGCAGTGAACGCTCCATAATCTCAAGATTCAGCTTGTCGTTTTGAGCGTAGAGAGGATGGGCCAGGAAATGACCGATCTTTTCACTATGGAGATAGGCAACCATCTCGTAGACATTTTTACGCAGCTCCATAATTGTTCGGAATTGAGCTTCACAGATATGGAGCACTACGACATGAACCTTGCAGCCGTTCTCCGGGAAATGTGCCGTTATCTCGGAACTGATAAAGACGTTCGGCAGGTGGGCAATTTCGAGTGCCCCGCTGATGGCGTTGTGGTCGGTAATAGTGACAAAATCCATGCCACGTTCCCGGGCCATCCGATGCAGATGCTTGGGTGAGGTATAGCTTTCCGGGACACTGAATTTGCGCATGGCCCAGTAGGTCGGTTTATTGGAATGGCTGGAGTGGACGTGCAGATCTGCTTTATATGAGTTCATGACTGACCTATATCATACCAATGTTACAGTCATGTTGCGGTCGTGTAATAGTTTTGTAGAAATTACACGCTACTGGCGAAGCCACAAAAGTTCACCTAATCGTAACCGAGTCATAACCTGATCTTAATTTTGATATGGTAGATTGAGATTAAATTAACAGGGGGTAAACCAGTCATGTGGAAAGAAGATATTGTTGACCTGAATGTAAGCCGCTTTTTCGAGATGTCCGCTCGTGTCGTCCTGTCGTTATTGATTGTTGCCATCCTGATGGCTATTTTGGCAGGAATCGGGTGCACTTTTTATGACTTGAGACTTGTTTTTCAGCAAGGTTTTCACTCAGCTTTTAAAACGATTTTGGTGGATATTTTGACCGTGCTCGCTATCGTTGAAGTGTTACGTACCGCACTGGCCTATTTCACGGAGGGTCGGGTCAAGGTCACGTATATCATCGACACCGTTATTGTTACGGTATTAACCGAAGTAATGGCTTTTTGGTACAAGGAGATGGAGTGGCAGGAGGTGGCGATGACTATTTCACTGGTGCTGTCTCTGGCGTGCATCAGAATTATTGCCGTGAGGTTTTCTCCCCGTCGCTTCAGAGAAGAAGTGTGATGCTGTTCCGCCCTTTTGTCATGGTGTGGACGTGCCTGGTAGTGGTATGCCTTATGCCGCTCTGTGCCTATTCAGCCCATGGTCCGGTAAAGACGGTGGCACATTATTCGGTTTCCTCAATGGGTCTCACCATAGGTGATGTTACTACCACCCAGCGTACTTCTGAAGAGGATGGTGCGGCCAGGATTGCCTTTGAAACAAATACTACGGTCAAGGCATCGTTTTTGTGGATGGGCTATCATCAGGAAACCATAGAGAAGGGCACACTCCAGAAAGGACATCTGGTCAGCTATTCCCGTAAGGGTCGAGAAAACGGGGTGACAATTGATGTTGTTGGCCGGCTCGAACAGTCAGCGTTCCGTTTTGATGTGCATGATCAGGGGGCAACGAGAACGGTAGTCATCCCGCGAAGTAGCTATGATTACACGACTATGGAATGTCCTGAAGCCCGGTTGGATTTTTCTGACAGGCAGCAGATCACCCTCAGGATTCTGGACGTTGAAAAAATGGCGGTCGTCGCGCGTGAGTACCATCTTGTGCAAAATACACGTTACTCAGTCGGCGACAAGGATCTTCCCTGCAGAGTTGTGGATTTTTCGGATCAGAACAAAAAAGCCAGGCGCTGGATAGCATGGGACGGTTCCGCCGTTGTGATGTACCGTCAAGATGGCACGGGTGGAAAAAGCTCATATTCGGTTAAGGCCATTTCAGTGACCAAAGCCATGTGATTTCAGAGCATGAAAAGTAACATACTGTTTACAAGACACGAACACAACTGACACAATTTTCGTATATGATTGCCGGTATATGAGCAATCCTTCCCACACAAAATCTCATCCAGAGGCCGTACCTGAAAGCGCGCGCAAAATATTCGCCCGAATGGGGGTGTCCTTTGCGTCGAGAGACGAGTTGGCAGCCACATTGCCTTTTTCGTCACATGATGTAACTGCCGGTTCGGAAAGCGAGCTTCAGGCCGTGGTGTGCGGTGCCAAGGAAGATGTTGATCTGCCGCTGATTATTCAGCAGTCCAACTTTTTCGCCAACATGATGAAACGGGCGGCAGCGGGAGAAACTCCTCGCAAAGCCGTGGCTGATCTTGAACGTTTTATGGCAGACAATCCCTCCCGTGTCTGGGAAAACAGTTGGGTGCGATTCTCCCGCAATAAGCTTTCCCGCTTTGCACAGGATGTTCTGGAAAGAGATCTTCTGGCAGACAAGAAGCATCCGGCGTCCGGTACGCGTGCTGATGCGGGCCGCTTCCTCTTTCGTGACTCTTCCGGCGAGGAGATGTTGCGTGTACCGATCAGTTACCTGATCAAGCTGGCTCTGGCCGATCTGATCGGCTCGCAGCAGAAACTTCCGGACTGTATCCGCACCACCGGCATCCGTCTGCTGGAGCACTATCTTAACGACAACACCTCGCCGGAAACCTTTTCCTTCAATGTTGTTTCTCTCTCCCCCGCTACCGGCATGGGGAGGGCCATCGCCAAGGAAACAGCCCTGCGCTTCCTGATGACGCAACTGCTGGTGATGTACGCCAACCAGGCTTTTGGTCTGTGCGAGCGTGGCCAGCAGGCCATGACTTATTTTGCCCCCCACCCTCCGGTTCGGCAGAAAGAGCTGAACGACCATGTCTCGGACAGTTTCTACCGCGACCTGTTCATGAGTCCCTGTCTTTCCGGGTGGGACAAAGGTGAGGAAAAGTTTCGCTACATGCAGCTTTGTCATCAGGTTCTCTCCCGCAGCCAACTCAACGCGATTGCCAAGTTGCGAGACGCCGGAGTCATCCTCACCAATCTGGTGGCGCTGCCAAACCTTTCCAATGTGTGCCTTGCCAACAACGGTACCCATATCAGTATCGGCAGTCGCCGCCTGACCAGCGCGCTGGGCGATAAAAGTTCAGGTTTCACCCCCCTCCACGAGAAGCATTTTGGTGATTTGGCAATCAAGATTACGGAACATTTTCTGCCGCTTTTTGTCGGCACCTATACCGCCGCTCCCTACCGTATGGCTTTCACTGATTTTCATCCCGAAAAAGCACTCGGGTTTCTGCCGCACGAACTGGACTACACACATCTGAGGATGATCTGGCGTCGCTGGAAAAAGAAGGCTGATCTTTCCATTTTCGGTCAGCCGGTCACCCCCTTCGGGCCGCAGGCGCTGGATAAGCTGGTGAGTTCCTTTTTTAGACTGAAGGGCGATTTTGTCCCTGATTACCGGTTGATTGATTACCTGGTGTGTCTACTCTCCACAGAGCACAGCCCCGGCCTGGATGGTAATGTCGGCAATAGCGACCGTTTGCGGAGCGATCTGGCCGACATGGGTGTGTTCGATGAGCAGATGTCGGTCTACCTGCTCTACAAACAACGTGAATGCGCCAAAATGGGTTTTTCAGGCTTTGAAGGCAGACATTACAGCCTTTTCGAAAATTTTGGCGATGACATGGGTCGGGCTACGGATGTGCAGACGCTGATTACGGCACTTGCTTACAAATACATGGCGCACGGCACGACCCACAGCCATATTCCTGATACCCCCTCGCTGGAGAGCGAGCGGCGCCAGATTTTTTTCGGCGCAGCTATTGGGCTCCCCACTTTCTTCGTGCGCAGAAACAGCAGCAATTCCTTTCTGGAAAATATCCTCAAGAGAACAGACGGCATCCGGCCCAGTCATCGCTATCCCGGTTATCTGCGCGTTCAAATCCACGAGTACCGCCGCGCTCTGATAAAGGTGCTCAGGGAGGATGGGGCCGATCTGATCGAACTGATGGGGCTGCACGACACTTTGAACGATCTGGAATTACGAATCAACGAACCGGTCGCTCATTCCGCCGCCGGGCGTTTGACCTCCGGCATACTCGCACAAGTGAACGCATCGTCACCGCTGCGGGTTAATGCCCGCGATTTCAATGTCGGCGCTGAATGTTACTACCGCACCACCCTGCGACAACGTCATATTAAGGAGGCCTGCGGGTTTCTGATTGAGGATTGTCGGGCCTTTGACCGGGAGCCTCTGGTAATGGATGAACTTCAGCGCACGGCGCTGCGGGATATTCTCCAGGGGCAGGATGCTGCCCGGTTTGTTGAGAATGCCACAGAGGATGTGCTGCATGAGCGGGCAGATATCCCCACCTTGCAACGCCTGATGAACCTGATAGTGCTCAAAGTGTATCAAGATCAGGCCCCGGCTGTATAGCCATCCAGCCAAAGGAACAATCCGGATGATACAACATCAGTATATCGAGCGCGATAGCGGCAGAGTCGTTACCGAAAAACTCTTTGGAGACCGGATGGTGCGGCTTCTCTATCATGGTGTGCGTGAAAACAACGCCGCACTGTTCAGGGTGTTGACCAGTAGTCGGTCATCTCATATTCTGAGCGCGGTAAATTTTGACCGTCCCGTGCTGTCAAAACGGGCGTTTTTGGCCAACTGCGGCATCGACCTGTCAGAATGCCTCGATCCCTCCGATTCACTGGATACCCCCCGGAAAATTTTCGAGCGGAAAATCCGCTACTGGGAATGTCGCCCAATGCCAGCCGATACTGATGCCGTTGTATCCCCGGCCGATGCGCGGGTGCTGGTGGGGTCGTTCCAGGAAACCTCGCTGATCTTTTTGAAGGAGAAATTTTTCTCCTTCGAGGAATTTCTCGGACAGGGCAAGACCGTGTGGCATGAGTCCTTTGCCGGTGGAGATTTTGCCGTTTTTCGTCTGACCCCTGATAAATACCACTACAATCATGCCCCGGTATCGGGGGAGGTGGTGGATTTCTACGCGATTGACGGCGACTACCACTCCTGCAACCCGACCGCAGTGGTTGCTGTCGCCACACCTTATTCAAAAAACAAGCGGGTGGTAACGGTTATTAATACCGATGTGCCGGGAGGCACGGGTGTCGGCATGGTCGCGATGATCGAAGTGGTCGCTCTCATGATTGGCGATATCGTCCAGGCCTATAGCTCGAATAAGTATGAGACTCCGCGGCAGCTCGAAAAGGGGAGGTTCCTGCGCATGGGGCAACCCAAGAGCCTGTACCGCCCGGGAAGCAGCACGGACGTACTCCTCTTCCAGGAAGGCCGGATCGATTTTGCCGGTGATATTTTAGCCAACATGAACCATGCAGGCGCTTCCAGCCGCTTTACACAAGGGTTTAAAAAACCTCTTGTAGAAACGGATATTCGGGTGAGGTCACTGCTTGCCAGAGCTCGAAAAAATTCGTTATCGGGGGGACAGCAATGATTGCTGCAGTAACAGTACTTTCGTCAGTCATGGTCTTAATAATCTATTTCTGGTGGGGTTTCAGATATTTGCCTGGAGAGAAATGGCAGATTATTGCCTCGATACCGGTATTCAAAACAGAACAGGGAGAGTGGAGTGGAGTTAATCTTACCTGGTATGGACTTCTCACCGCTAACGCATATATGGTCGCAGTTGCCGTGTTACTGGTACTGATGGGGGCGGTCGGAGTGCCACCGATGGGCACAGCCATTCTGGCCGCTGCACTGCTCTGCTGCTGTGTGCCGGCGTCGCGGCTGGTTGCCCGTGTTGTGGAAAAAAAGGCCCATACATTTACGGTCGGTGGGGCGGTTTTTGTTGGCATAATTATTACTCCGGTAGTGATAATCTTTATCAATAAAACCGCAGGAGAAATAATGGCATTCCATATCCCGATTATGTCAGCGTACGCAGCCATTGCCATCGCGTATGCTTTCGGAGAAGGCTTGGGTCGAATGGCCTGCATCAGTTTCGGCTGCTGCTATGGGAAGCAGGTTTCTACCAGTTCGGATCTGCTTAAACGACTATTTTCCGGACGTGGATTCGTTTTTTCCGGAGCCACTAAAAAAATCTCTTACGCCGCCGGTCTTGAGGCTACCGAGGTGATCCCGATTCAGGGCATTACCGCCATACTCTATTCAGTCTGTGGCATTATCGCCGCCGCAATGTTTCTCTCGTCACATCACACGGGCGCTTTTTTGCTGGCAACCATCACTACTCAGGGTTGGCGTTCATTTTCCGAAACGCTTCGGGCCGACTATCGCGGAGAAGGAACACTTTCTGCGTATCAGATCATGGGGATGGTTGGAGTCTTTTACGCCATGGCAGCTGCATATCTGCTCGCCGGGGAGCCGGTCGGGCTGTCTGATCTCATCGCCGGTCTGCACAGTCTCTGGTGCCCGGAGCTGATTCTGTTTCTTCAGGGGCTGTGGCTGATAATTTTCCTTTATACGGGACGCAGCACCGTGACCGGCTCCACGCTCACGTTTCATGTGCATCATGACCGGGTATAATCTGCCACCCGCACTGCGGATAAAGCATGTTATGCGGCAGATGGTCTCCCCTGCACTCAAACGACTGCAGGCCATCATGATAATCGGGCTGTCTCCTCAAAAACTGGCCCTCACGCTCTGCCTTGGCGCCGCTTTTGGAGTCATACCGCTGGTATGGGGCACGTCGCTTATCTGTCTTGTACTGGCCTATATCTTCAGGCTTAACCATGTAGCGCTCCAGTCGCTTAATTTTATGCTCTACCCGGTTCATCTGGCGCTGCTGATTCCCTTCTTCAAGCTGGGAGCATGGTTGTTTCCCTGGGGACCGCCGCTGCCGCCACATCTCCTTTATACTTTAATTCAGAATCACGAGTTTCCACTGCATCTTTTCGGTTGGATCACACTCAAATCATTGGCAGCCTGGATGGTAATCGTACTTCCGGCTGCTTTGCTTGCCTACGGAATACTGATGGCAGGCGCATTCAAAAACAAGGCAACCGGGGCTTGAAAGAGAAACTCACAAGGCATAAATACATATTCAGGGAGAATACATGGCAGGCCCATACGCACACATTCCGCTGTTGTACGAACTTATTCAGCCAGGCAGGCTTGAGAGAGTTTTTTCGCCTGCGTCGGGATTTGACGCCATACTGGAGAATTATTTCGCTTACTCTGTGCTGGGTGCCGTCAGTCCCGACTATCCAAACCTTGCCCGGGAAGGTGGAATCGCTTCGCAATGGGCCGACACCATGCACTGCACCCGGGCCTGTGAGATGATTGCAAGCGGCATACGTCGCGTGAGGTGTGCTGAAGAGGCTGCACGGGATAAACAGGTGGCATGGTTGCTGGGTTACTGTGCGCATGTGGTAACAGATGCGACTATCCACCCCATAGTGCAGGCAAAAGTGGGGGTGTACGCCGAAAACAAACGTCACCACCGTATTTGCGAAATGAATCAGGACAGTTATATCTACCGTAGAATGAATCTGGGAGAAATCGGGGAATCGGATCGCTTTGCTCTGACTATTGCTCGTTGCGGTGACCCGGATGACAGGATGCTTCTGGATCGGGACATTGTCGCCCTGTGGGAAGGTATGCTTGAAGATGTTCATTCGGAATTATTCGTCGCCTATCCGCCGGATATCACTGCGTGGCACAGACAATTTATTGCCAGGTCTATTGATTACAGAGCCGGAGAGGCGCGGCTTTTCCCGCTTGCCAGTGTCATCTCGGCAAAGGTTGGCTTAGCGTATCCGCATTACAAAAAAGTGAGCAGGCAATATAGTATGCAGCAGTTGGTCCCGTCAGATTGTCCCTACTATCTGGACTATGACGATATTTTTGATCAGGCCGTCGACAATGTCGCTGCTGTCTGGAGGTTAGTGGAACAGGCCGTTTGTGCTGCAGATATTTCACCCCTGCCGATTGTGGGAAGCTGGGATCTGGATACCGGGCGCGACGAACAGGGCAGGCTTGTCTTTTGGGAGTAACATTTCGGTGATTTTAAACGATGGTAATACCAAAAAAAATGACAATGGAACGCGAATGACGCGGGCAATTCATGAATTGCCCCTACGACACGGGTCAATCTTTTGTATCAATTTCAACCGTCAGTTATTACGTAGGAGAAAAACTGCATGGTATCAATTGAATTAATAAACAAAACAGTTTCCATTGACCGTATCCGTGATCATATTGTGGCTCTGGAAGGTGTGCGGCATCCAGAGATGGCACCTGAGGCGCTCGAACAGGCTGCCGACTACATAACAGATTCGCTCCGTCTTCTTGGTTACGATGTAGCCGATCACTGTTTTCCTGACAATGGCCGCCTCTTCAGGAATATAATCGCCTCACGTCGCGGAAGCCATCTTCCCCATGAACGGGTTATTATTCTGGCCCATTATGATACGGTTGCAGGGTCGCCAGGTGCCGATGATAATGCCAGCGGAGTTGCGGTAATGCTCGAAATAGCCCGGGTGCTGGAACCGTTCAGCTTTGAAAGAACGATTCATTTTATCGCTGTCTGTCTCGAAGAAAATGAACATGAGAACAATCCCAACTCCGGCACACGTGGAAGCCGGGCATTAGCGGCCTATGCACGGGAAAACGGCTGGAACATCGAAGGCGTTATGGTGCTTGAATCGGTGGCCTTTGCCGGAGATAATCTTGTGCAGTCCATCCCTTCCGGGCTATCGATAGCGGTTCCCCCGGCTGGAGACTTCATTGCGGTGATTGGGAACGAGCGATCGAGAGAGCTGATGGGCGTTTTTGCCCGGGCGGTGGAGACGTATCGGGGTGATCTTCCCCATGTTCTATTGGAGGTCCCCGGTAATGGTGAACGCCTTCCTGATAGCCGCCGCTCGGATCATGCCTCTTTCTGGGATGAGGGGTTCAGGGCGGTCATGGTGACCGACACGACAAACTTTCGCAGTCCACACTACCACCAGCTGACTGACACCCTGAGTACGCTGAACCTGGAATTTGCAGCGAAGGTCTGTTGCGCCACAGCCGGTGCCGTCCTTGAGATAGGGCGGTTTACTGAGTGAAAAAGGCGACTGGCACGTCACGGGAAACAGTGCCTGCACATCCCCCTCTCTTGACAACGGCTGACGGATCGGGTCACTCCTACGAATACCGCCGAAATCATAATTTCTCTCCGGGGGAAAACTGGAAATATCGTTTTTTTGCCGCATTAATCCCGTGCCTTACCGGAATCGGTTCACTATATCAGGCTGTTTCGACGGTGCGAGACCTGCGCAACAACCCTCCTCCCGGAAAGCTGCTGGATATTGATGGCTGTCGGCTGCATGCACAAACATCGGGGGTCTGCGGTCCTACCGTGGTTCTGGAGGCGGGGCTCGGCGGGATGTCTTCTGCGTGGGGATGGATCCAGCCGGAAGTGGCACAGTTCAGCCGAGTGATTTCATATGATCGGGTCGGCCTTGGTTGGAGCGGGCCGGACATTGCTCCAAAAACAGCAGCTCTGGCCGCACACCGCCTGCACAGCGTACTTCGACACTCCCGTCTGCCGCCGCCCTATGTGCTCGTCGGTCACTCCATGGGCGGCCTCTTGGTTCGGGTATTCGCCGATATCTATCCGGACGAAGTCGCCGGGATGGTGTTACTCGACGCTGCTCACCCCGACCAGCACCTGCGTAGCGAAGCCATCAATACACATATGCGCACCGGATTCCGGTTTTTGAAAGCAGTTCCTCTGCTGACAAAGCTTGGTTACGTTCGCCTTGCCGGTCTTTTCAACGTCTGGTCGGAAGGTTTACCCGCGCGGCAGGCGGCGGAAGCGAAGGCGTTCCTTACCACATATAATCACCTCAAGACAACGCGTGATGAATCGCTCGCCTGGGAAATCATCTGCGCTGAGGTTCGTGAAACCACGGGACTGATGGATACACCACTGGCGGTGGTGACGGCGGCTAAGGGTGTGTTGTCCGGTCATCCTGAATTACAAAGGGAGCTCGCCACCCTCTCATCTGATTGTAGTCACTTTATCGTTAAGGGTGCCGACCATGTGACTCTGATCGCCCACAGAGAATATGCCTTGCAGGTTGTGGAGGCGATCCGCCAGGTGGTGGAGAAGGTTAAAACTTCGTGCTGTGCTTGATAAACACACCCGGCTTGTATTCTGAAGCCTTGTCGCATAAGATACAGCTCCAAATCCGCTTGTAAACGGAGCCATGTATGAAAGTAATTGCTGTCTACAACATCAAAGGCGGTGTCGGTAAAACGGCCGCATGCGTCAACCTGGCCTACGCCTGTGCAAAGAGCGGCGTAAAAACGCTCCTGTGGGATCTGGATTCGCAGGGGGCTTCAAGCTATTATTTCAATGTGAAGCCTGAGGTTAAAGGAGGGACGAAGAAACTCTTCAAAACCAAGGCGATCAGCGACCTGGTTAAGGAAACCGATATTGAATGCCTTGATCTGCTACCGGCGGATTTCTCATACCGGCATATGGATCTGTTTCTTGATAGTGAGAAAAAGCCTAAAAAGCAGATGAACGAATTTTTGAGTCGTTTTAAAGATGATTATGACGTCCTGTTTCTTGATTGCCCCCCCAGCTTTTCACTGGTCTCGGAAAACGTTTTTAATTGTGCCGACGTCATGCTGATTCCCCTCATCCCTACAACACTGTCGTTACGGACTTATGAGCAAATTTTAGAGTACGTGGGTGATCATAAAAAACTTACCCTCAAGTTGATGCCGTTCTTCTCCATGGTGGACAAACGCAAGAAGCTCCATGTCGATACAATTCTTGATACCGATAACCGCATTACGGGGGTACTCCACACCGCCATCCCCTACCTGTCCATTATCGAATATATGGGAACGCAGAGAGCGCCGGTAGGACTATTTGCTCCCAAAAGTCAGGCAGCCATACTTTTTGATCAGCTCTGGACAGAAATTGTCCTGCGGGCGAGACTTAATTGCAGGTAGGTGATAAATCAATGATTGAAGCAAGTATAAATAAAATCATAGATATCCAAAACGAAATCGACAAATTAATTACCGGAATCTGGGAGCAATAACGATGACATTTGATCCTGATAAACCGTTCAACGACTTGCCGCTGTTGCCGCCACCGATGGAGCTTGAGAGCCGCGCTGTTTTAAAAAAGGCGATTGCCGCCAACAAGGCAGTGGCGGGACTGAAAGGTGTTGGTGAACTGATTCCCAATCAGTTGGTTCTTATTCAGGCTCTCGGCTTGCAAGAGGCAAAACTCTCTTCTGAAATTGAGAATATCGTCACCACCAATGACGAGCTGTACCGTGCCTTTGCTGATGACGGTCAGCGGACGAATCCTCATACCAAGGAAGTTCTACGTTATAAAGATGCCATCTGGCATGGCTATAACGCTATCCGGAAAGAAAACAGCCCTCTTGCCACGCGACTGTTTGAAGAAATTTTCCAGATAATAAAAGAGACCACCGCCGGTGTTCGTTGTACGCCGGGGACAAAACTGGCGAACCCGCAACGAGAAACGATCTATACGCCGCCGGAAGGTGAAACGATCATTCGCGATAAACTGTCGAACCTGGAGAAGTTTCTCTATGCCGAAGATGATATAGACCCGCTTGTCAAAATGG
>CAIRND010000196.1 GCA_903879825.1 uncultured Geobacteraceae bacterium | reverse complement strand
CTTCACCACTGGGGACACAAGGGTGTATGACTGCGCCCCTCTCCTCAACGAATCCTCTTTTTACTCACTCAAAGACGACGCTTTTTTCAAAAATGTTCATGTAGATCAAACAGGCTACGGAGTTGTCTGGAATGACAACGTTGATCTGAGCGAATCTGAGTTGTGGATAAATGGGAAGGCTGAAATATCCAATCGAATGTGACATAGCGTCATGTCTCAACAGGATAAAAAACCGATTTGCCAACCAGAAAATTTGACCCACCCACAAGACTGCGGGTCATCTTCTTGCCCGCTTAACAAGTGAGGTAGAACAGATTTTCACCCTTTTCCTCCGTGGTCAAGACTCTGTCACGCTTCACAATCAACGCCGTTATTTGGATACTCCATGATCAACACAGACATCGTCAACATTTCCCGACCGCTGACCGAAATGGCGCGGTTGCAGCCAGATACCCCCGCCATCATCTTTCCCAGCAAAGGTTGTTCGGTAACCTTTCGTGAACTGGATCAGGATAGTGATTGCATTGCAGCTGGTTTGGGGAGTATCGGCATTGTTCGGGGAATGCGGGTTGCGTTGCTGGTGCCGCCATCCCCCGAGCTGTTTTCAGTAACCTTTGCCCTGTTCAAGGTCGGCGCCGTGCCGGTATTCATCGATCCGGGCATCGGTGCGCGCAACATGAAAAGATGTCTGGCAGAGGCGGAGCCGGAAGCGTTTATCGGCATTCCCAAAGCTCATCTGGCCAGACGTATCCTTGGCTGGGGACGCAAAAGCATCCGCATCACCGTTGTTATCGCTGGTGGAGCCATCTGGGGCGGCGTGCCGCTTGATGAGCTGCGCCGCACTGCCTCAGTATCTGTGTTTAACGCCGCACAAACCGGCCCGGATGATGTGGCCGCAATCTTGTTTACCAGCGGCAGTACCGGCCCGCCCAAAGGAGCAATTTACAGCCACGGCACCTTTACGGCACAGGTTGATACCTTGCGGGAGCTGTACGATATCCGCCCCGGCGAGGTCGACCTGCCAACTTTTCCTCTGTTCGCCCTGTTCGCTCCAGCCCTCGGCATGACCGCGCTCATTCCACAGATGGATTTCACCCGTCCCGGAACGGTTGATCCTCAACAGATTATCGGCCCTGCCACGACATATTCCGTCACGACAATGTTCGGCTCCCCTGCCCTGTTGAACCGGGTGGGACGCTATGCAGCAGCGCATGCCATCACGCTGCCATCTGTTAAGCGCGTGATTTCTGCCGGGGCACCGGTTCCGGCGGCGGTACTGGCACGTTTTGCCGCGATGCTGCCGGAGGATGCTGAAATATTCACCCCCTATGGTGCCACCGAAGCACTGCCGGTTAGCTCCATCGGCAGCCGCGAGGTACTGGCTGAAACCGGTGCCATGACCGGCGAGGGGCACGGTGTCTGCATCGGCCGCCCGGTGAACAGCATCACCATTGCCATTATCCCGATTACCGATACCCCGGTTGGTATCTGGAGCGACGACCTGGCGCTGCCTCTCTGGGAGGTTGGTGAGATCACCGTACGAGGGCCGCAGGTCAGCACTGCCTACTTGAACCGCCCCGAGGCGACTAAACTGGCCAAGATTCCTGATCCTTCCGGCGGAATCTGGCACCGGATGGGTGATGTCGGCTATCGTGACAGCAGCGGCAGAATCTGGTTCTGTGGTCGCAAGGCCCACCGGGTAATAACATCCCGAGGCACTCTTTTCACCATCCCGGTTGAAGGAATATTCAATACTCATCCAGCGGTCTTCCGTACGGCATTGGTCGGCCTGGGGGAAGCAGGCAGCCAGCAACCGGTACTCTGCGTAGAGCTGGAGACAAAGGCTGGTACACCGCCACAGGAGCTGATCCGCTCGGAACTTCTTGAACTTGGCAGCCGTTATCCCCACACCAAAAACATCCGCCAGATTCTCTTTCACCCCGCCTTTCCGGTTGATATTCGCCACAATGCCAAAATATTCCGTGAGAAACTGGCCGTCTGGGCAGCAGGGAAGATCGCATGAAAGTACTGGTTACCGGTGGTGGCGGCTTCCTCGGCGGAGCAATTGTACGCCTGCTGATTGAGAGGGGTGATGAGGTCTGCAGTTTTTCACGACACGATCATCCCGCCCTGACCGCCCTCGGTGTGCAGCAGTTCAGAGGCGATCTGGACGATCTGAAAGCGGTCACCGGTGCGGCTGCCGGGTGCAAATTGGTTTTCCATGTGGCCGCCAAGGCGGGTATCTGGGGAAGTTATCACGATTTCTATCAGGCCAACGTAGTCGGTACTGAAAATGTTGTGGCAGCCTGCCGGAGCCACCACATCAGTAAACTGGTGTACACCAGTTCTCCCAGCGTCGTTTTTGACGGCAGTGACGTTGAGGGGGGCAATGAATCAATCCCCTATCCGGCCAGCTATGAGGCCCACTACCCGGCGACAAAGGCGGTGGCCGAGCGCCTGGTTCTGGCTGCCAACTCTCCCGAACTGGCGGTGACAGCACTGCGCCCTCATCTGATCTGGGGGCCCGGAGATAACCATCTTGTCCCGCGCATCATCGCCAAGGGACGTGCGGGGCGACTGCGCCGGATCGGAACCCGCCCCAATGCCGTTGATACGATTTACGTAGACAACGCCGCCCGCGCCCACCTGCAAGCGGCCGAAAGGCTTTCACCCGGCAGTATCGTGGCTGGTAAAGTCTATTTCATCAGCAACAACGAACCGCTGCCACTCTGGGAGATGGTGAACCGCATCCTTGCCGCCGCCGATATCCCCCCTGTAACGCGTAGTATTTCTCCACAGCTGGCGTATGCCGCCGGCTGCATCTGCGAAGTGTTGTGGCGACTCCTCCGCCTGGCTGGTGAGCCACCCATGACCCGCTTTGTTGCCCACGAACTCGCCAGCGCCCACTGGTTCGACATCAGCGCCGCCCGCCGCGACTTTAGTTATCACCCCGAAATTTCCATCGATGAAGGCTTGATACACCTGCGCCAATGGCTGCAGCATCCAATGGGGTGAACAGCGCTGTTTCACTGCCAAGCATCAGTGACGTGGCCCTGCCCAGCTGGATATAAAGAAAGTGATTGGTTTGCCGGAAGGATACAGCTACTACGCTCTCTACTAGTGGGGCTGGTGGAATTATTCCGGCTCCATGAAGGGTAAAAAATTGCCCCAAGGAGCCGGAAAAGCGTCAACTAACCGTCAGCGCCGCATAACCAACCACCTGGCGGTTATCTCCGGTCACATCACCACTGGTGCCATATGCCACCAACTCAGCCTGACTCGCACCCCGTTGCAGGACAGCCTCAAGCATGACTGTCGCTGGTACGACACCGCACATTGTTATATTTTTCAGACGGCATACGTCCAACAATCCTTTACCGTCCAATGCCAGGGCACGTTCAAGTGCCAATTCATCCTTACTGCGTGCCAAATCAGCCGATTCATAATGGGTCATGTCTGAGCTGGCCACGATCAGGACATCATCACCAAACTCCTGAATGGCAGCGGCAATGCCACGGCCAATATCGCGCAGTGGCGCATAATCGCCATGACCGATACAGATCGCCGAGATGGTGACATCTGGACGAAGATATTGGAGGAATGGCAGTTGGACTTCAAGGGAATGTTCTTTCTGATGTGCAACGGTATCGCACTTGAAATAGGGGCCGTGCTGGAGTAAAAGCGCGTTGAGACGGGAGTTTATGGCGGTCGTCCCAAGGGGGGTCAGCCATTCACCCTCGGGGTACAGTGCGGCAGACGCACCGACGCCGTGATGATTGGGGCCGATGATCAAAACGGTAGACGGAATGGTAATGTGTGAAAATACCTGGCCAGCAATCGCACCGGAGTACATATATCCGGCGTGGGGCGAGATGATCCCCATTACCTGCTTTGGAGTCCGGTTCTCCACTATAAGATGAGACAGATCTGCCCGGAGTTGACTATTACTACCTGGATAGAATTGACCTGCTACGGCTGGTTGACGCTGCATGGTTTCCCTCCCTGATCCTTCCTAACTTCAATGTGCGTTATTCAAACGGAAGCTGACTCTCCACCGGTATGGCCTTCTCTGGTTCAAGCTGCAATTCTTCCTGTCGTTCATACTGCGGCTGCTCGTCCAGAGCCTGAATTTCGCGGAGCGTTGGTAAAGATTTTAAATCTTTCAGGCCGAATATTTCAAGAAATTCTTTAGAAGTTCCGTAGATAAGCGGGCGGCCGGGAACATCCTTTTTCCCAAGGATTCGCACCAGATGCTTTTCCAACAGCGACTTGAGAACACCGCCGCAGTCCACACCACGCAGATGCTCGATTTCAGCGCGGGTAATCGGCTGACGGTAGGCAATAATAGCCAGTGTTTCAAGAGCGGATTGTGAAAACTTTGACGCCCTGGTTTTGATATGACGGGTAATATAGCGGTGAAAAGCGGGGCGAGTCCTGAATTGCCAGCCACCAGCCACCTCTACCAGCTCAAAGCCCCCCGCCCTTTCCTGATAACAGGCAACAATCTCCGCCAGCGCGACCTTGATTTTATCACGTTCAAATTCATCCAGCAGGTCGCAGATACGATCGGTTGACAGCGCAGAATCTGCGGTAAAGATGAGACTCTCTATGATGGAAAACAATTCAGAGTTCATGCAGAGTTACAACCTCGGTGCTATCGGTAGAATCTGTTGTCACTGCGGGAACAAACCAGATTGAACCATGGTCGTTTCCCTGAAAAATACGAATCAGCTTGAGACGGCACAACTCCAGCAGAGCCAGAAAAGTAACAATCACCCGTTCACGGCTGTATTCATCCTGAATGAGAGTATCAAACTGGACGGTATCCTGCTCCTGAAGTAAAGACAGAATCTCGTTGATACAGTCTACGATGCTGAGCGAATCACCCGGAGCAACGTCATGGAAACTTTCGGCCGGAATCCTCTGCAGGAGCGAACGAAAGGCATCTACCAGTTCAAACAGACTGACTTCCAGCGGCCCTTCGACGTTTTGTGCCGCAGTCAGCATCGGCTCCGGTGCGGAACGCGTAAAGACCTCTCGGCCCAGCAGTGCCCGCGCGCCAATCACCATACCGGCTTCTTTATACTGCTGGTATTCCAGTAGACGACGTACCAGTTCATTGCGCGGATCAACTTCATCTTCCTCCGGTTCTTCATCAACATCAATCGGAAGCAGCTGACGGGATTTGATCTGCAATAGAGTGGCCGCCATAACCAGAAAATCGCCGGCCACCTCTAGATTCAGATCCTTCATTAACTTGATATATTCGAGGTACTGACGAGTGATGACAGCTATGGATATATCGCAAATATCCAATTCGTTTTTTTTGATCAGGTGCAGCAACAGGTCCATCGGCCCATCAAATTTATCAAGATGGACGCTGTACTGCTCGTGAAAACCATCCAGCAGCGGCAGATTTTCTTCGCGATGGTAATGTGCTTCTACGGCCATATCAGAATTTAAGGGCCGTACGAACCTCTGTCATAACCGCATCAGAGATCAAAGAGGCCTTTCGGCTCCCCTCGCGCAGCAGTTCATCAACAAAGCCGGGATGAGATGCCAGTTCTTCACGACGGGCACGAAATGGTGCCAGCCGCTCATTTATGCAGCCGGCAAGGATTTTTTTGCAATCAACGCAGCCGATCTGAGCCCCACGACACGCGGGAACGATCTCATCAAGCTTTTCCTGCGGGACATACAGACGATGAAGATTGAAGGCCACGCAGACATCAGGATCGCCCGGATCGGCACGACGGACACGGCTGGTATCTGTCACCATCGACATAACCATTTTGGCCGTCGTTTCGGCATTATCAGAGAGATAAATTGAGTTATTATATGATTTGCTCATTTTGCGGCCATCAAGACCCGGCAGCTTGGGAGTCTCTGTTAAAAGTGCTTCCGGCTCAGGGAATACGGCACCGTACAGATGATTAAAACGGCGCGCTATTTCGCGAGTGATTTCGAGGTGTGGCAATTGATCCTGTCCAACGGGAACACGAGTTGCCTTGTAGAGAATGATATCGGCCGCCATAAGAACCGGATAGCCCAAAAAGCCAAAGGTCGTCAGATCGCGCTGCTCAATATTATCAAGCATCTCCTTGTAGGTCGGATTACGCTCCAGCCAGGATACCGGAGTAATCATCGACAGAATCAGATTCAATTCGGAGTGGTGCGGAACCAGACTCTGGCGGAAGATAACGCATTTCTCCGGATCAAGTCCGAAGGCAACCCAATCAAGCACCATATCGCGGATACTCTGGGCAATGCCGGAAGTATCTGCGTATTCAGTTGTCAATGAATGCCAGTCGGCAACGAAAAAGAAACAGTCGTAGGAATCCTGCATCTTGACCCAGTTTTCAAGTACACCGTGATAATGACCGATATGCAGCCTGCCGCTCGGCCTCATGCCGCTGACAACGCGTTGTTTCATGGTAAAGCTCCTTGTGACCGTAAGTCGATTCTGCTAAAGTGGCACTCTAAAATTCATCTCAAAAGACAGGAAATTTACATGAACCGACCCAAAATTGAAACCAAAATTATGAACCCGCTGATTGGCACGACCATTCCGCTGCCATCGTATGCAACAAGCGGAGCGGCAGCACTGGACCTGCGCGCTTGCCTGGAAGCGCCAAAAACCGTACAACCGGGTGAAACAGTACTTATTCCAAGCGGCATTGCCATCAGCATTCATGATCCCGGTCTGGTAGCACTCTTGGTGCCACGTTCCGGATTGGGCATCAAGCACGGTATCGTACTGGCAAATACGGTCGGCGTCATTGATTCAGACTATCAGGGTGAAATCGGTATCGGTATTGTTAATCGCGGCTCCGCACCTTACACGATCGAACCGGGTGAACGCGTCTGCCAGATGATGTTCGTACCGGTACTGCAAGCCGACTTGAGTGTGGTGACAGATTTTAGCCTGGAAAGCCAGCGTGGCACCGGTGGTTTTGGTTCAACCGGAAGTCATTGACAGAACACCTCATACCACTCAAATGAAAAAGGCGAAGCCGTTATTGGCTCCGCCTTTTTCATTTCTCTATCAGTATCAGCAGAATCTACGCTGCATCAACCTTGGTACCATCAAGATTATATCCCAGCGCTTCCTTGCGGGAGAGCTTGATTTTGCCGTTCTTATCAACGCCGATACATTTTACCAGCACTTTGTCACCTTCGTTCATTACGTCAGTAACAAGTTTAACTCGTGCGGTATCAAGCTCGGAAATATGAACCAGTCCATCAGTACCGGGCATAATTTCAACAAAAGCGCCGAAGTCCATGATTTTACGAACGGTACCCATGTACAATTTGCCTTCTTCAGCCTCATCAGTCAGTCCGCGGATCATCTGGATAGCCAGATCGCAGGCTTCTTTGTTGGTACTGGCAATATTGATACGACCAGTATCATCGATATCGACCGTAACGCCGGTTGTTTCGGTGATGTTGCGGATATTCTTACCACCGGTACCGATGACGTCGCGGATGCGATCTGTTTTAACCCAGATTGTCGTGATACGTGGAGCAAATGGAGACATTTCAGCACGTGGTGCCGCAAGAGTTTCAGCCATTTTGCTAAGAATATGCAAACGACCTTCACGAGCCTGCTTCAGAGCCTGCTCCATGATCTCCTTGGTGACGCCACCGATTTTGATGTCCATCTGCAGAGCAGTAACACCTTCAGCAGTACCGGCAACCTTGAAGTCCATATCGCCAAGATGATCTTCATCACCCAGAATATCAGACAGAATGGCGAATTTATCGCCTTCTTTGATCAGACCCATGGCAATGCCTGCAACCGGTGCGGTTACCGGAATACCGGCATCCATCATCGACATGCAACCACCACACACAGCAGCCATTGAGGAAGAACCATTACTTTCGAGAGTCTCGGAAACGATACGAATCGTGTACGGGAAATCATCGTGGGCAGGCAAAACAGCGGCAAGAGCGCGTTCGGCAAGCATACCATGACCAATTTCGCGACGACCAGGTCCCAGACGGAAGCTGGTTTCACCAACAGAAAATGGAGGAAAGTTATAGTGGAGCAAAAAGCGTTTGCGCGAAGCACCATAGAGTGAATCGATACGCTGTTCATCACTGGAAGTACCAAGCGTAGCGGCAACCAGTGCCTGTGTTTCACCACGGGTAAACAGGGCGGAACCATGAACGCGTGGGAGAAAACCGGTTTCTGTGCTGATTGGACGAATGGTACTGGTCGTACGACCATCGATACGGATGCCGGTGTCAAGGATATCGGCACGAACACGTTCATATTCGAAATCACCCAAAAAGGCTTTGATCTGTTTTGCAGAGCCTTCGAATTCATCCTTAAGAGCTTCAATCGTGTCAACCTTGATCAGATTAATTTGATCGTGACGCTCGTTTTTCGCTTTCAGCTTAACCGCTTCACCCATACGGTCGTAAGCAAGCTCACGTACCCGTGCCAGCAGCACTTCATTAACAACTGCAAGCTTAACCGCACGTTTTGCAACACCAGCTAATTTCTGAAGTTCAATCTGAGCTTCAATCAGTGGCTGCATTGCTGCCTGAGCAAAGAATACCGCTTCCAGCAG
>CAIRND010000195.1 GCA_903879825.1 uncultured Geobacteraceae bacterium | reverse complement strand
TTTACATCCCAGTTTTTGAGCTTCATCGTGCCGTTTCTCTCAAGGTTGAGATGCATTTTGAAGGCGCGATCCCACATCTGCGGCTCATGGCCAACTTTGCGCTTGAGGCAGTCAGCTTCAGCGATATTAAGATACTCGGTCAGCTGGTCTTTATAGTCCGGATGGGCACACTTTGCAATGATCAGACGGGCGCGCTCTTTCGGTGCGACACCGCGCAAGTCGGCCAGTCCCTGCTCAGTGATAACGCAGTCAAGGTCGTGCTCAGTGTGGTCAATGTGTGAGCAATGCGGCACAACGCAGGAGATGCCGTTTGGATCTGTCTTGGACGGACGTGACGACGGGGTGTGCATCATCTTCAGATAGCCGTTACGCAGGAAGTCGCCCGAACCGCCAAGGCCGTTGATCATGCGGGTACCGCCGACCAGGGTTGAGTTGGCATGTGCATAAATATCGATCTCTACCGGAGTGTTCATGGCGATACAACCGAGACGACGGATCGGCTCAGGTGCATTGGAGATTGAAAGCGGACGCAGGGTAATCTTGTCGAAATACTTGTCCATGTTCTCGAAGAACTTGGGAAAGCCGGGCGATGCGGAAAGTGACAGTGAACAGGAGGATGCGTGATCCAGCTTGCCTGAGTCAAACAGGTCGAGCATGGTATCCTGAAGCACTTCGGTGTAGACGGACAGATTAGAGAAGGGACCTTTTGCCAGGCCGCCGATAACAGCGTTGGCGATGGAACCGACGCCGGACTGGATTGGCAGCAGGTTCTTTGGCAGACGACCAGCTTTTACTTCCTGAGTGAAAAACTCGATAACATGGTTGGCGATCGCTTCGGAGGTATCATCCTGCTCAGCAAATGCGCGACCCTGGTCACGAAGTTTGGACTCAACCACTGCAATTACCTTGCTTGGATCGCACGGAATTGAGATGGAACCGATACGGGAACCGGCTGTAACAATGTTAAACGGCTGGCGGTTCGGCGGAGTTGCCGGAGTCAGCAGGTCATGGATGCCTTTGAATGATGGCTGTCCGGTGTTTACTTCGATGATGATTTTGTCGCAGATCATCAGTATTTCAGGAATAACACCGCATGAGGAGGTAGGAACGAGGCTGCCGTCTTCCAGAATTTCGGAGACTTCAATGATAGCCAGATCAAGCTTGCCGCTTTCGCTATCCTTTGTGTAGAAACCATAGCCCAGATCCTGAGCGAACAGGGAGAGATGCTTGTCACCCATACGGATGCGGCCCTGGTTGATACCGGCGGCAATGTTCTTGCCGGTCTGGTAAGGCCAGCGGCGATCGATCATGTCATTGACAGCCCAACGATCTTCAGTCTCAGCTCCGACGGAAGCACCAATGAACAGGTTGAACTTGAGCTTACCCTGTAGATTGTTCTTCTCGACATGTTCAGCCAAAGCAATTGGTACAACTTTAGGATAACCGGCTGGTGTAAAACCTGACCAGCCAAGATTCATGCCATCTTTAAAGAATGGTATGGTCTGCTCGGCAGTCATAACCTTGCTCATAAGGGACTTGCATTGTACGCGGTCTTGAAGAGTTCCGTAATCCGACATTTACTACCTCCAGTTTGTTTAGATGTTTACAGGTTGACTACCTGCGCTTAAAAACCGATTAAAAGGACATGCTACTCTAAAACAAGTGTTTTTATACCAATAGGTTATAAATACTCTTCTGCTCTGAGTAAAAAGTAGAACCGGATTTTACGCATACGGCCATGTTTCGTCAAGCGAAAAAGTATACACAATTACGTTAACTTTCGTAATCAACGGCCACAATCGCTGAGCACACTGATTTCATATGCGGGACAACCTCTCCGGCGTGATACGGATGAATCTGATAGGCCTGCAGATCAGAAAGTGATTCAAAGCGGGTGGTAAGCGCAATGTCGTATGAACGTTCCGACCTGATTACATCGACACCGACCTCGAGATGGCGCAGCAAATCTATATTTCCGTCCATACTGAGCAGCTTGTCCCGGGTGGTCGTCAGATTTTCAGCGTTTGGATCAGTCAGTTTAAATAAAACAATGTGTGTGATCATGGATCTGTTCCTTTCAGTGCAGATATTTTGAATAGAATGGTGCTTCTGTATACATCGCCTCTGCTACGCTGTCAATGCAGCCACCTGTTCGCGCCGTGAAAATAATTATTCCGGCACCGGGAGCTGTCGCAAAAACACCACATACGCTCCACTGCCGCCCATTTCACGAGGAGCCGGAGCAAATTCCAGGACTGTTGACCGCCCGGTATCGCGTAACCAAGAGGCAACGGCCTGATGAAGCACCGGCTCCTCCGGCGAGTGGTTGCCCTTGCCGGTTATCACCAGGACGGCTTTTTGATTCATTTTTTGGGCGGACTGCAAAAAACGGGGCAGCGCTTCCAGAGCTTCCTCACGCGTTAAACCATGCAGATCAAGCTGATGACTGACGGAGACGACACCTTGCTTCACCTGTCGGAGGCGGTTACCTGACAACGGCTGCAGCTCACCTTCGTCCGGGAGGCAATCTGCAAACTTTGTATCCAGCTTTAGCCGGCCAATCTCCGCAAGAAAAACGTTTTCTTCGACTACCAGTCGCTCTTCGACAGCTTTTTTTGCCGATTTTTGGAGAGGGTGCGCGCCGGCAGGCACCGGTTTTTTAGCAGAAGAGTGAAACGGTCGTACATCAGAGACCGCCTGAAGAAACAGATCATAACCGCTTTCTGACGCTTCCGGCACTTTTTGAGCGGCCGGCTTAATCGGTTCTGCCGGTACTGCCGCCGAAACGGGAATTCCCTTAAGAGCACTAAAGGGTGCGGCATGAAATTCTTTCTCTTTGGGCGGATGTTGAATCTGCTGCTTTTTTTTAGCCACGACGTCAGTCCTTTGCCACTAATATTATTTCTATGCGACGGTTCTTGGCCTGACCTTCCTTGGTAGCGTTATCTGCAACCGGCTTATGTTCGGCAAAGGCGACGGCGGAGAGGTTGCGCGGGTCGAGCCCCTGCTCCTGAAGAAATCTGGTAACATTGATGGCACGGGCAGCAGAAAGTTCCCAGTTAGTGGGAAAGATGCGTGTCAGCCCGCCCTTAATCTGGACCACATCAGTATGTCCCTCGATCCGGATCGCTTTATCAGTGACATTTTTAAGTGTTCCCACCATCTTGTTGAGAATTTCCAGCCCTTCCGGCTTGACATCAGCTTTACCGGAATCAAACAAAATGGCAGCCTCCATATTTACCGTCAGCTTACCCTTCAGCTCCGATATGGTAACCTGCCCCTGGGCAATCTCATTTTTCATATCGCCAAGGAGTTTCTCGTATGTTCCACTAACCTCTTTTACCTTTTCCTCTTTCGCTTTCTGAAGCTCGGAAATTTCATCACTTAACTTACTGTTTTCCACTTTCATTTCCGCCACTTGCTGGCGCAACTCACTGATATTTTTAGAGAGAGTATCTGACTTTGCTCTGAGAATACCCTCCAGCTGTTTTTTATCAGCACTCAGGATGGCGGCATCTTCCGTAAGTCTGTTGAATTTAGTTTTCAGTACAGAATTATCCAGGACAAGTTTTTTGTACACCACCTGTAACTCAGCCAACTCTTTAGACACTGAATCGAACTCTTCAACCTTTTTTACGTAGGTACTTTCGGCGACAAGGCATCCGCTGGCAGACAGCATTAACATGCCACCAACGGCATATATCAGTAAACGTTTGATCATTGTTTCATCCCCCAAGAATTATGTGTCACAGGCTTATACCATATTATGAGCATTTTGATAGTGGCAAACATGCAACTTTCTGTATGAGCAATCTGGCCTAACGCC
>CAIRND010000194.1 GCA_903879825.1 uncultured Geobacteraceae bacterium | reverse complement strand
CTGAAACGGGAGGTCACTATCATCAAAAGCATCTCGCAATATTCTCATCGTTGTGACCGGCAGCACTTCATCGCCCATTATAACAAGATCGATGTCTGAATGAGGTTTCGCCCGGCCGGAAGCACGGGAACCGAACAGCTGGACTTCACGTCCGGGGAGGAGTCGATTAAGAATGTCGCATACAATTCTGAGTTGTTCCGGCTTGAGATCCATCAGTTTCTTCCAGAACTTTCTTTCAAACAGGCAAGCAGCTCTTCAGCATGTTCGGCAAAAGCGGGCAATGCCTCAAATACTCTGGCGGCTTTTTCTTCATCATAGGTGTGGGAGGTAATATTGCGACGTTCACGATAATCAAACCACGCTTCAACATCCTGAACCAGTCCGCGTTCTGCGCCTATCCGGAATAGATGCCGGTAACTGTAGCCGTCAACCTCAGACGGATTGGGGAGTTCCTGTTCCAGTTGGCGTTTGAGCATCTTCCAGCAGAGCTCGAACGTATACTCAAATCGCTGTATGCAGGCATCGCGGAGCTCTTCGTCTCCGTGAGCATCACATGCCCTGGCAAGGGCACGGTTAAGGCTGGTAATGGCTTTCTCTAGCGGCGAAAAATCGATGGGCATAGGTTTCTCCGGCTTAGCTTTACGCTGTTTAACATTGTTGTGTCGTTACTTTTGGTCGAACAGTATCAATTCACGGTTGATTTGCTAAAAAGTCACCATCATCAAAGCACCCACCCACATTCAAACCACGAATGCGATAGTACTTATCCAGCTCTTCCTCAAAGCGCACCTTGTCTATCGGATGGATGTCAATGCCGTCGCCGCTGCTGCCGGACTCCGTGAAAAAACGCTCTGGCAGCATGTCATCGGCACGCGTAAAACCGTTTTTATAATTGTAAAAGCGCTCGGTGAGTATTATCCGTTTGCCGATTTCCTTCAGGCGCTGCGGCGAATAGGCTACTCCGGTGACAGCGGTTAACAGCTCTGCGTACTCTTCCAGGCTGGCGCCAAAGAAGGCAAATTTACAGGCGACCAGTGAATCCACTGCGGCGTTGGTATCCTCGGCAATGCTGATGATACGGGCTTTACCAGAGAATGAAAAACGATCGGTCGGCACCGGTTTGCGGAGGATTTCGTGTGAAATCGGATAGGCGCGCAGATGACAGCCACCTCGGTTGCTGGTGCAGTAGGCCAGTGCCATGCCATACGCGCCACGCGGATCGTATGCCGGCAGTTCCAGCGATTTGACACTCATGGAGAGTTCCGGATGTCCCATGCTTTCTGAGAGACGGCGGGAGCCGAGTGAAAGCAACCGGCCATCGCCGTGCCGCAGGGCAATATCGATCAGTAATCCGGGTATCTCTGCGGCGGTGGGAAATGCGCCCCTGATTTCTCCCCAGGCCGAAAGCGTGGCTGCCGCTGTAATGGTATCCATGCCCAGTTCGTTACAGAGAGTGTTGGCCGTAATAATCGCATGGAGCTCCCGGACATTGTTAAGAGCGCCAAAATGGGAAACCGTCTCATATTCCGGCAGCGGTTTGCCGTCTCTGGACGATTTTTTGCACTGGATTGGACAGCCGTAACAGCCGTCTTTCTTGGCTTTGCAGACGTCTTTTATGGTTGGGGCGGAGTAATTGGCAGAATGTTCAAAATAAGTTTTCCGAAAGTTTTCAGTCGGAGCCATGCGGCGCTGCGCCATAAGGTCTACCAGAACCGGGGTGCCGAATTCAGATATACCGAGCGGGCCGAATATTACCGGAGAGGCTTTAAAAAGCCGCATGATGTCCTGGCGGGCATTATCGAACAGAGCCGAATCAGCGATAGTGGTTTTTCGATCCCCGTTGACCGTCACCGCTTTCAGGTTTTTACCCCCCATAACAGCGCCCATGCCGCCGCGACCGACCGAGTTACCTTCTCCCATCATGATGTTTGCAAACAGGACGCCGTTTTCGCCAGCCGGGCCGATAGCCGCCACGCTCCCCCGCTCTTTAAGTGCAGCAACCGTTGTCGGGATGTCACTTCCCCACAGGTGGGTAGCCGGCACCAGTTCAATGTTATCCGGGGTAATGGTCAGAACAACCGGCTCCTGGCTTTTTCCGGTGATGAACAGCACATCCACACCGGCAGCTTTCAGGCGCCAGGCAAAGCGACCGCCAGCAGAACAGTCGTAGATAGTTCCGGTTAAGGGCGAACGGGAGACAACGGAAAGACGCGCGGAGGTCGGTGCCGGAGTACCGCATAACGGGCCAACGGAAAAAATCAGCGGCATGGCGGGGTCGAACGGGTCAAGCTGGTAATAGTCCCGCATCAGGCGCACACCCAAGCCGCGTCCGCCGAGGTATTCTTCAAGAAGTTGCCGGGGGATCTCTTCGCGGCTGGAATCCCCCGTTGTCAGATCGATTGTGAGTATCGTGCCGGTCCATCCGTTCATGGCAGCGCACCAAATCCCGCAGTAATGGCGGTAAGCAATTCCTGTGCTGTATGCGCAAGCACGTCAGCTTCTGCCAACTCTTCGTCGCTGCCAAAGCCCCATGAACAGCCAATAGTCGTGATGCCGGCACGTGGTCCCGACTGAATATCATTGCCGCTGTCACCGATCATGACGCATTCGTTCCGGGTGCATCCCAACAGGGCGATTACTTCCCGCAAGGGGAGTGGGGATGGTTTTCTTTCCGG
>CAIRND010000193.1 GCA_903879825.1 uncultured Geobacteraceae bacterium | reverse complement strand
GTGCTCACGGATGGCATCTCTGATTTTGGATTCCGCCAACTTGAGGTCATCAGGATGCACCACGTTTCGCCACAGATCAAAAGTAGGGGGACCGACAGAGGGATCAAGCATGAACAACTGGTACTGTTCAGGTGACCAACTCAGTTCACCTGATGCAAAGTCCCAAGCCCATAATCCAGCACCTGCAGAACGCTGAGTCAGCTCTAAAAACTCTTTAGCAGAAAGTAGTTCCTTCTCCACCTTCTTGCTTTCGGTGATGTCCTGATTGGTGCCTCTGAGTTTTACGACTTTTCCTGTAGAGTCGCATAGTGGTTCGCAGATTGTAATGATTGTTTTTTCGATACCGTCGGGACGTTTGATACGCAGTTCCATTGAATATGGGGCACCATGCTCAACCGCTTCCTTTAAGACCGCTTCAAATTTTGGATAATCGTCAGGATGTATATATTTTTGATGGTCTTCAACAGGGAACAAGCCCCGTGAGGGATCAAGACCCCAAATTTGGAACATTCCTTTTGACCACGTAGATTTCTGGATAACCGGATCGTATGTCCAGCTTCCGGTTTTTGCCAGAAGTTGAGCTTGCTCCAGTTCATATTCTTTATCTTTCAGAACAATTTCTGCGTGTTTACGTTCAGAGATGTCGGTGATTGAAGCTACCCAGCCGATAATGTCGCCATTTTCATCTTTATCGGGATTATAAGCGACATGCAGATGTCTATCTCCACCCGATTTAAATGGCACTGATGTTTCGTATTCTACCCGCTCTCCATTTAAGACTCTCTCGACGTAGGGCATAATAGCAGCTAATCCTTCTTCACCCATTACCCCCGCTATTGGTTTTCCAATAATTTGCTCCCGAGGGACTCCAGTCAGTTTAGCGTAGGCTGTATTCGCTGAGAGATAGTGCAGATCACGGCTGCATCGGGTAAGTCCGGTTGACGACGTTTCCAATAACCGTTCCATCTCAAAGGAAAGCTTTTGCAAAGAAAGCTCTGCCTTTTTCAGTTCGGTTATGTCAGTGACTGTGCCGGCAATTTCTGTAATTGTTCCCTGATTGTCTTCAATCGGTATTCCCCGAACCAACAGCCAACGTAACTCTCCGTCACGACGGTGAACACGGTACTCCAAAGACGCCGGTTCAGATGAAGTAATTATTCTCTGCCAATTATTTTTGGCTTTTTCACGGTCTGATTCATATACCGCATCCAGCCATCCCATACCGCCGTCGGCAGTCCTCTGTGCCTCTGACTGTCCAGTGTATTCGCACCACCAAGAGGCGTTAGCCCTGTCGATCTGTTCGATTTGAGATAAACCGCCGGGGCGGAAACTCCAGACCGACTGACTGGAAGATGCAACAAGTGCCCGGAACAGATGTTCACTCTCTCTCAAAGCTTTTTCAGTTTTTTTTCTATCCGAGATGTCACGGTGAAAGCAGATAAATGAGGATTCTCCGTCTAAAGAGATCGGGCTTACCTTAACCTCAAGCGGAAATACATGGCCATCCCTATGGCAATGTTCCACCTCAAACGTAATGGTTTTCCCGGACAATAAGGCTTGTACTTTGTCAGAATTTTCTTCTACACCACCATTAATATCCAGGTCTCTGATATTCATCCCCAGCATTTCCTGAATATCGTATCCATGCTCCTGTGCAAAAACTTCATTAACTTGGATGAGTTCCCCCTGCAGGGATAAAAGACAAATCCCCTCACCAGCCTTTTTAAATAACGACCGATAGCGTTCTTCGCTCTCTTCCAACGCAATTTCTGCCGTCTTTCGTTCGGTGATGTCCCGTCCGGCCGACTGGTATTCGATCAGAGTTCCTTTGTCATCAAAAAACCCCGTGTGAGTCCACCTGTTCCAGCGTAATCTCCCGTCAGGCAGAGCTATGCGGCTCTCTGTCTCAACTACGGGGTTGTCTACCGATATCGATTCTATCCGCCTGACTGTATCCTCACGATCTGCTTCATGGACAAAAGGATAAAATGAAATGCCAAGTAAATCTTCTTTCGGAATTCCGGCAAATTTGACAAGGGATTCGTTTACATAGGTCAGTATGCCACCCGGTAAGTAACGATCTACAAATTCGGTTTGATACTCCACAATATTCCGGTAACGCTCTTCACTCTGACGGAGAGAGATGTCATTCTGTTTATGCTCGACTACACCATAGGTAAGATCAGCCAATAGCGTCACCAGATCCACGTCACGCTGGTCATAATCGGTTGCCTTGTTACCGATACCCAAAATGGCAACAATTTTCCCATTGCGGAAAACCGGTGCCACAAGTTCCCGAACAACAGTGGCATGTCCTTCCGGCATTCCTTTTCGATGAGGCAGTGAGGCGTAGTCATTATGGATGACGGCACGGCGTTCCCGAACGCAGTCAACCCATACGCCAGCTTGAGATAGGTGATAATGACTTCCAGAGCCTTCAGCCTTGCAGAATTTGGTTGCCGTTCGAGTTGACCATGCCTGGAGCGTCAACATTTCTTGGTCGGAATCCAGAAAATGGTAAAAACCGACACAACTGCCGGTCAAATTCTCAGCCTCATCCAGTGTTTTCTGCAACAGTTCATCCATTGAATGGTTGACTGAGAATTCCATCAGCCGTAATCGAGTGTTTATAATCTCTCGGGCATGCTTATGTTCGGTAATATCTCGGAAAGTGGAAAAGAAAATGCCGCCATGTGCAGATGAATAGTTGGAGCAGACTTCAATATCGATGATTGAACCGTTTTTATGCCTGTGTCTGGTTTCAAATCGTAATGCCCCTCTTTGGACAATCTCTTCTGAACGTGTTGAAACATCTTCGTGACTTTCAATAGCATCAATCTCGGAGATGTGCATATTGACGAGTTCCTCACGAGAGTAGCCCATCATACGACAGTAGCTGTCATTGGCATCCAGAATGTGACCAGTTACAGCAACTATCAGGAATCCGTCCAAGGAGGTCGTAATCATGGTGCGGAATTCGTCCGATTCTATATGTATTGAATGTTCAGCACCCATATTCACTCCCAAGGAGACACGAAAACAGTTAAAATATAGCATAATTCGACACAATTCACATTCCTATTTTGCCTCCAGCTTGGTGAAACACCGCTCTCCCGTGTCATGCAGAACCTTTCCCTCGCTATACCACATGGAACAATCATTGGATGATCTTGTCTCCTGTCATTTGAATGATTTGTATACGGTTGACAGTATATCTTATTTGATATACCTTTCAGCGTATGAATGGAAAACAGGTAATCAAGCTGTTGGAAAAAGAGGGCTGGAAACTGGATCGGATAACGGGCAGTCACCACCTGCTGGAGAAGGACGGAAAAGTGGTTCCCGTTCCGGTTCATGGTACTGCCGATCTTGGCAAAGGTTTGATTGCCGCTATTCAGCGACAGACAGGAGTGACGCTAAAATGAAAATCGAATATCCATGCACAATAATTTCCGATGAACCATCCGGCTTTCTTGTCCAATTCGTTGATATTGAAGAGGCGTTCACCAGCGGCACCACGCTTGAAGAGTCGCTGTTTAACGCTTCAGAGGTGCTGACCGGCATCTTGAGCTACCGACTGGATAATAAAATTGATGTGCCTCTCCCGTCTGATATCCAGCAGGGTCAGTATATGGTCGCGCCGGACTCCGCAACGCAGGCCGCCATGCTTATTCGCCAGTCGCGCAAGGACCGTACCCTGTCTGATCTTGCCCGTGCGCTCGGCACTAGCTGGCCGTCAGCCCAACGACTTGAAAACCCGCACCATGCGCCAAATCTGAAACAGCTAGAGAGGGCGGCGGCAGCGCTCGGTAAACGGCTTGTGCTGGAATTTGTCTAGAGGGCTGTCGGGCTAAATTCCTACGCTTAAAAAATGCAGCTCACGACTGAACATTGTAAAAGTATTGTAAAACGCATTGTACCGCTTCATTTTTTCTTTCCACATCTTTATAATCCAGCAATAAAGCATCGCACGCAGTACCCCCTCCATTGAAATGAATGAGATAATTGTCTTACGTGATGCCAGTCACCTAAGGCCTTTTTGACGCACGACCTGTTGCACCTGTTGCCATCGGATATCTCCAGACGAAAGCCGTACTGAGCCCCCTGATTTTCCATCCTCATCACCGACTTCGCCAGCCGTTTAACAAAAAGCAGTTTCACGCAACGACGCGACGACGCAACGTATGATATCAGCAGCTTAAGTCATTATTCAGGTGTACCCGATTGGTTAATCACTAATTCGGTATAAGTCTCTGCTTTTCGTTGCGTTCGTTGCGGCGTTGCGTGATCAAATGCCGTTTTCAGGTTTAACCGTCCAGATTGCAACAAGAAGGTCTCTCTTACTCACTCTCCACTCATGCAACAGAATATTCCTCGTTTCAAGCTATACAAGGAGAAAACAATGCCCCACACCCCCGCGTGCCCCAGCCCACATCCACTGGCAACCAAAGCCCGTGTCCTTCTTTCAAGTGTCTTCGGCCCGTACGGTCAGGACGATCAATACGGCAGCCGCAAAGCCAATCCGATGGAACTGTACCAGAATCAGGTCACCCGACTGCAGGGCGGATTTTCCCTCCGCATGTTCCACCGCTCTTTCGGACTGATGATGATACAGGAGAATCTTGATGCACCCTGCACTCTGCTCGACTTCCCGACTCTTGAAAGCTTCACCGCGCATATCAGCCAGGAAAGCTACGACGTCGTTGGCATCAGCGGCATAATTGCCAATGTTGGCAAAGTAACAAAAATGTGCGAGTTAATCCGCCGCTTTCAACCGGGGGCCACAATTGTCATCGGCGGACACATCGCCAACAAGGAGGGGCTTGATCAACTGGTTGATGCCGATCTCATCGTGCGCGGTGAAGGCATCCGCTGGTTTCAACGCTACCTCGGCCAGGATGACCAGCAGCCGATCAAACACCCTGCCGCTTTTTCCGGCTTCGGCTCAAAAGCCATGGGTCTTGCTCTTGGTGACAGCCCTGAACGGACGGCCGCGATCCTGATTCCTTCCGTCGGCTGCCCCATGGGGTGTAATTTCTGTTCCACCTCCGCCCAGTTTGGCGGCAAAGGGAAATTTATCAATTTCTATGAAACCGGTGATGAACTCTATAGCGTCATGTGCGACATTGAACGGAAGCTAAAGGTACGTTCCTTCTTTGTCCTCGACGAGAATTTTCTGCTGCACCGTAAACGGGCTCTGCGGCTGTTGGAACTGATGGCGGCTCACGGCAAAAACTGGTCACTCTCCGTATTCAGCTCGGCACGGGTACTGAAATCCTATTCGATGGATCAGTTGTTGGGATTGGGGATCGGATTTGTCTGGATGGGACTTGAAGGAGAAGAGAGCGCCTATAACAAGCTTAAGGGGGTCGATACCCTTAGCCTTGTGCAACATCTGCAAGCCAACGGCATCCGGGTTCTCGGTTCGTCAATTATTGGTCTTGAAGAACATCATCCGGAACAACTGGGGGCGATCGTCGATTATGCCGTCCGTCATGATACGGTTTTTCATCAGTTTATGCTGTACACGCCGATTCCTGGCACCCCGCTTCACGAAAGGCACACACGGGAGGGGACTCTCCTGCCGGAATCAGAATTTCCCTTTGCCGATGCCCACGGCCAGTTCCGCTTCAACTATCGCCACCCCCATTTTGAAAACGGGGAGGAAGAAAACTATCTGCTGGACGCCTTCCGCCGCGATTTTGATGCGAACGGCCCCAGCCTTTTGCGCCTCTTCCGGGTGCTGCTGAAGGGATGGCAGAAACACAAATCACATTCCCACGGCGTTCGGAAACGTCTTGCCTGGGAAACGGCACCACTCCGGTCGACCTACGCCGGCGCAGTCTGGGCGATGAAAAAGTATTATCGAAAAAACCCGCAGATCCGGGAAAAGGCCGCTACACTTCTTGCGGATATTTATGCCGAATTCGGCCTGAAAACTCGCCTGATTGCGCCACTTATCGGCCGGTATGCTTTTGGGCGATTGAAGAAAGAGGAAGCACACCTTGCAACAGGCCAGAGCTATGAGCCCCGTTCCTTCTGCGAATATAATGCAGCGGCGCTGGCTCTTAATAACCTAGAAAAAGCAGTTGGCCGCAAAAAAGCACAAAAAGCGCAAAGAATACCAGTGAGTTATGTCATGCATCGAGATCACCAAACAGGTTAAATATTTACTCAACCTAACATGCTGTTTTTTGTGAATTTTGTGCCTTTTTGTGGCAATGAACTGCCGTTTTTGATCTCCTTCAGCAATCTCACGGTTTCAACGGCTGCTGCTTTCGGGTCAAGCGAGGTGTCTGAAATTCCTGAAACCACCATGGCGTGATTATGATCCACCATCCCTGGCTGACTCCACATTGTTGCCTGTGGTGAAACAATGTAGGCAGAAAACGTCTGGTGTCCATTCCCCGGCCGTTCACCAATAATATGGATAATCGCTTTCGGTGACGCCCCATCGCCATTGGTGGCAAATAACAGTTCCCCAATGCGGTAACCGGCACGAACGCGTCCGCCGATAACCACCAGGTTTTCCGGAGCAACCAGAAACCTTTCTCGCGCCAGCTCTTCCCGCAACATCAGATAATATGGCAGGAAATGATCCTTATCCATCAGCGCACGGGCATTCAAGCCATCAGATATGACAATCTGCACATCCGGTTCAAGCTTATTGACGCTCCGCTCCCTGGCCAGTTTGTCTAGCCGGGCTATTGAATCCGTATTCAGGCTTTCACCCGTGAGAGGATGCCCGATGTAATCGTCCCTATTTTTTGAATTGCTCTTCAGAACGACGGCATCAGGCACCGCTGTGAGAAAATCAGGGCTTAATTCCATCCAGATATTCTTTTTCGCGTCATCATACAAGGCATGAATCTCTCTGTTCAGCCCCGGTTCAATGTCCCAGATGTTATCGCCATGCCCTATGGCAAGCGGAACGCCTCTGGCTTTGACGAACTCGATACCGCGACTCCCTTCCTTGAAAATGTCCTGCCGGGAACGCAGGTCCCCTTTCAGCACTCTGTACTGATAATAAACCCACAACGGGTCACCGAAATGTTCTGTTGGCTTGCCGTCCTGGTCGATCACCCCGATCCTTTTGAAAAAATCCCACATATCGTCATTGACTCTGTAACCAAACGTTTCCCTGATGCGCACGTGGTCCTGAAACGAGGTGGTGAGATAGCTCAGCATCGGATCATTGCGGGTTGGCAGCGCCATCAGATAGGCCGGGTTGGCAGGCATAATCTGGTCCTGACACCACTCCAGATCGTCCAGTGAGACCGACATATGCAGAGTGGTGCAGATATCCAGACCTATGGTCAGGCCATGCAGTTTGCCCATGACGATGTCTTCGAGGCAGGTGCGCACCAGTTGTTCCCTGCTGCGAAACACTTCGGGACCGATAAACCCGGCAACATCATTCAGAATTACCCACGCGCCTCTGCCGTCGCTTTTTACGCTGGCGATCCTCTGTTTCATCGCCCTGGCAAAACCGTATTTTCGCGATTCATGCACAAGCATGTCAAAACCGTGCCCGTGGCCATTGGTAAAATCCGCGCCCTGTCCTGTTTCAAAGTACAACCCGAACTGCCCCGTGCGCTCTGCCGCATATTGCATCATTGCCTTTACCGAGATACCAAAGGTTCTGTTTGCACTTTCCACTCCTGCGATACTTTGAAAATAGAGATCGGTTGAGCCCGGATATTCCTGTTCAACCTCATCTTGAACATCGATATGCGCGAGCACATTCCAGGGTAATTTCCCTTTCAAGCCAAATGTTTCAACAACATCCCGCAGAGCAGCTTCCAGTGCCGCGACCGATGCCGGTGAACTATCCACCGGATTGGTCCCCAGAACAACGTCACCAACCGCAAACGAGAAACCATTAAAAACCTGCCAGACAATGTCTTCAGGAGTATCAGTGGGAGAATTTGGCTGGATCCGGGCGCCCAGATAACCTTTTGAGCCGATTTTACTGCCGGGGAGGGGGTTGAATACGGTGCGTCCAACGTGTATCAGCTCATCATTGCTCATCAATTTGACCACGCACGCAATGACATCACTGTTCAAACCGGGCATGATTTTTTTGATCTCACACTCCGGATTATTGAGAAGAAAGTGCTTCAAACCCGCAATATTCCATCCCTGTATCCGCTGATACGCAGCGCTGTCAATATCGCTCCAGAGAAGCGCCTGCTGCTCATCCAGAAAGAGCGGAGTCTCATGCAATTTCCTTATGGTCGTTGCGGCCAGTAACTGACGGGCAAGAATCCGGCTGTTCTGATCGCGCGCGGCCACTGCCACGGTCACGTCACCTTCCTTGAACTCGTTGGCCGCCCCGATAATCTGTTGATACAGGGCATGATCGAATTCTCCGTTAGTGATTCTCCGCACATACTGAAAAACATCTTCAGCATCGCGCACCGCGGCGATTTCAACACCAGCCCGCGCTTCAAGAAGCGTATTTGATGATGTCACGTGGGGAGTCCGGCAGGGAGAAGTCAGCATGATTGCACCGACAGGCAGCAGTAAAAACAGGCCATTAT
>CAIRND010000192.1 GCA_903879825.1 uncultured Geobacteraceae bacterium | reverse complement strand
GCAAATTTGGGATATATGCAGGTGCTGCCGAGAAACAGTAATCGTGTGACACCGCTCTGCCATGAGCTGTGAATAATATTGTTCTGAATCATCAGATTGTCATGGATAAACTCGCCCTTGTAGCTGCTGTTGGCAATAATTCCGCCGACACGGGCTGCGGCCAGAAAGACGTATTCAGGACACTCTTCACGAAAAAAAGTTTCTACCGCCTGCTGGTTACAAAGATCCAGTTCAGTTCTCGATCGGAGTAACAGGTTGGTGTATCCTTGGGCTTGAAGGACTTTGACTATGGCAGAACCAACCATACCACGATGGCCGGCTACAAAAATCTTCGCATCACTATGCATATTTAATCCTAACCTGATTCTGGTTAAATAACGTAACAGCCTATAATAAAGAGGTTTGAACTCATTGGGGAAAAATTTTATGCGGTGCGATAACGCATAACCGTCACTTTTTCCAGCGTAATCATGCCGCCACCCATCATGCTGTCAATTCGCGGCATGATTGTATTGATCTTTTCCTGCGTATCAACGACTTCAACCACAAGTGGCAGATCGGCAGAGATATCCAGCAGTTTTTGTGTGTGACAGACCCGGTTGGCACCGAAGCCACAGACACCACGCAACACTGTCGCCCCGGCAAAACCCTCAGTCCGCAACAGTTCCACCAGAGCTTCATAAAGCGGCTTATGCTCAAAGCGATCACCCTCGCCAATGAATATGCGCATCAATACCTGTTCGCCAATTAGTTTTGTCATAAAATATCCTTACGCCAGTGAACGAACCGTAATAATTCCGAACCATGTAAACAACAAACAGACCGCAACGCTTGCCAGCACATTTACAAAAGCCACCACAAACTGACCATCTTCCAGCAAAGTAAAAGTTTCGTAGCTAAAAGTAGAAAAAGTTGTCAGGCCGCCAAGAAACCCAACAGTCAACCCCAGGCGTAGTGTGTCGGGAATCAGCGTACTTCGCAGGCTAAACTCCATTACTACGCCAATCATATATGCGCCAATAATGTTTACCGCAAAGGTGCCATAGGGAAAAGCCCTCCCCAGCAGCGAGTAGATCCACCCCGACAGATAATAGCGGGTAAGACCGCCACCGGCACAGAACAGAGCTATCGCAACAGCGGTCTTCATGCGTAACATTCTCCACGTACCATTGAATTAAAGGTCCTCACCAGTGGTAGTAAGAACAAGCTTGCCGTGCTTAACACCTTTAACGCTGATCAGTTCATTCGCGATTTGCTTTACCAGTAGAACCGTTCCACGAATTACCAGCACTTCAAGACAATTATGGGCATCAAGGTGCACATGCAGGGCAGAAATAATCTGATCATGGTGGACATGCTGGTGATCCGTCAGCTTATCTGCCAGATCGCGGACATGATGGTTATAGACCAGCGTCACCGTTCCAACAGCCTCCTGATCCTCCGCTCCACAGCGTTCCTCGACCAGCGACGCCCGGATCAGATCGCGAATCGCTTCGGAACGGTTCATATAGCTCTTTTGTTCAATAAGCTGATCAAAGTTCTGCAGCAACTTTTCATCCAGCGAAATACCGAATCTGACCGTCTGCCCCACGCCCCACCCCCTCAATCCAGATCTGAATTTTGCATTCTAGTCGATTTCATCCTAAATGTCACTATCCGGAGTAGGTCAGTTTTTTCGTGTAATTATTTTTTAGATTGTGTTACTGAATTACAGTTTCAAGGGACAACCATGATGGGGTGAACTCATTTTTCTTGACGTTATCTTCTGCCATCAGATGACAAACGTTTTCACTTTTATCCAGAGTATGTAAAAGGATCCCGCGCCGTTATGATATCCATAAATGCCGCCGTTATTGATTTAAAACGGCTTGATTTACTGGCTAATAGCAACTCACTCATTCACTCCCTCGACGCACGCGCCAAGGTTATAGTGACATTTATATTTATTGTATCTGTTGTTTCATTCGGCAAATACGAGTGTGCCCGCCTGCTGCCTTTTTTAATCTTCCCGGTGGTAACAATTTTACTCGCTAACCTGCCGCCTCTCTATTTCGTCCGTAAAATTGTACTGCTTTGCCCGTTTATTTTAATGGTGGGACTTTTTAATCCGGTTTTTGATCGCACTGTTCTGTACCACATCGGTCAGATTGGAATCTCTGGTGGCTGGGTATCGCTTGCGTCACTACTCATACGTTCCATTCTCACCATAGGAGCAGCATTCTTACTGGTCGGAACAACCGGCTTTACAGCCACCTGCCAGACTCTTGAGCGCGTGGGAATCCCACAGTTCTTTGTAGTACAGCTGCTTTTCCTGCATCGTTATTTATTTGTGCTTGCAGATGAAACCAGTAGAACGTCACGTGCCCGCGAACTCCGCTCATGCGGTAAAAAGGGGCTCGGCATCAGCAGTTTCGGATCGCTGGTGGGGCACCTGCTACTCCGCACCTGGCTACGGGCAGAGCGGATTCACACCGCGATGCTGGCTCGCGGGTTCACCGGCCAAATCCATGCGCTCCGTCAGTCACATTTCGGCATGTACGAATTATGTTTCGTACTCGGGTGGTCATTAATCTTTATTTCACTACGAATGCTCGATATTCCAGATGCTCTCCGTACGCTGGCGGCAGGATTTGCACAATGAGCCATCACATCATCGAAGTAACAAAACTGCAGCATGTTTATCCCGATGGCACAATCGCCATCAAAGACGTTTCCTTTCGCATCACTCATGGTGAATCCGTTGCAATCATCGGCGCCAACGGGGCCGGAAAATCGACGCTCTTACAGCATCTCAACGGCTCTCTGAATGCAACGTCCGGACAGATCCGCATCGGAGACACACAACTGACACAAGGGACACTCCCTAATATCCGCCGTACCGTCGGCATGGTTTTTCAGTATCCTGATGACCAGTTATTTATGCCAACCGTATTTGAGGATGTTGCCTTTGGACCATTGAACCTGGGTTTATCCGGCAGTGAAATTGAGCGATGTGTGACTGAAGCCCTTGAACGGGTTGGAGCAGAGCATCTGCGCGCTAAACCACCCTACCATCTTTCTGGAGGTGAGAAGAAGCGGGTAGCCATCGCCACCGTATTGGCAATGTCCCCTGACATTCTGGTTATGGACGAGCCGACCAGCGGACTTGATCCCTTTGCACGACGTCAACTCATATCGTTACTACGGGATTTTAAGCACACAAAGATATTCACCAGCCACGATCTCGATATGGTGTTAGACCTCTGCCAGCGGACTATTATTCTCCATGAAGGAACGGTAATGGCCGACGGCCCTACCAGCGACATATTCCGTAATGAAACATTGCTCTCTGCGTGTCGACTTGAAAAACCCTTTTCAATGCAGGGGTGCCCCGTCTGTGGCAGAACTTAACAGCAAAAAAGCCCTGACACCGAAACGGTGTAGGGCTAAAAGGTCCTCTCGTGAGGGAGGAGTAAAAATGGTAGTTTTCTGAGTTTCTACGGTATCGGCGCAAGTGCCGGATGCCGGTCCAGCTCCTGCCCTTTGGCATGTCCCTTAACCGCTCTCATTAACGCTTTAACCTCTTCTGGCATATCCTTACCCTCTTTCATGGCAGCCTTCATCTGTCCGGCCAGATACGAGTGGTTTATAAAAATATCCAGCACTGACAGCATAAATTCCTGCTTCCAGGGGGTCAGTTCGTGCAGGTGTTGGAATTTGTGCATGTAGAATTTCTGTGCAGCCTTACCAAGTTCCATTTCCAGCTGTTCAACCGTCATATTTTTCGGCTTAATTACCGGTTCAACCAGATTATATCTGCTGTAGTCTTTTGTGAAAACATATGGTTCAAGCTGCGGATACAGATCCGCATATGGCCAGGGAGCAATTGCCAGAAAGAACGCCATATCCGGATTATAATGTTTGGCAAGCTCAACCGTCTGGGCAATCGACTCGGGGGTATCATCAGGAAGCCCGAGGACCAGTGATGTCTCGGAAACAATATCAGCACCATTAATTATGTCGATGGCTTGCTTCGACTGGCACACTTCCGTGTCTTTATTAAAAAGATCAAGCGTTTCCTGTGAACCCGCCTCCACACCAACGTAAATATGTTCAACGCCGGCTTTCTTATATTTCCACATGATATCGGCATCGCGTAGAATATCGTCAACGCGGGTTTCCATCAACAACTTGACCGGTATCTGTCGCTCGATCATCAGATCCAGGATTTTCTCCCAGCGGACACGGTCGTAGGTGGGCAATTCATCAGCAAGCATAGCAACTTCAACGCCGTACGTTTTTCCGAGCATTTCTATTTCATTAACAACATTCTCGGCAGAGCGGGCACGCCAGGTCTGGGCCCAGAAAAGCTGCTGCGAGCAGAAGGAACACTGTGACTTGCAACCGCGAGCGGTGGAGATAATAGCCAGGCGGGCATTGTTTTTGGCCCGATAGGTATAAATCGGCCATTCAACCAGATCCCAGGCTGTTGGAAGACTGTCCAGGTCATGAATATACGCGGCCTTTGGAGTAACGACCACCTTCTCGTCCCGCCAATAGGCGAGACCGTTGATCGTTGCAGGGTCTCCGCCACCGTTAAGGCAGTCTAGCAACTCTACCAGTGTCACCTCTCCCTCGCCACGCACGATATAGTCGACGGTTTCGTGATCATCTTTCAGAATTTCATCATAGCAGAAGGCCGCATGCACATTTCCCAGTACAGTTACGACAGAAGGATTGATCTGTTTGGCCAGATCGCACAATTCCAATGCTTTGACAATAGAGGCAGTGAAGGAGGTGGTGGCGATGACATCCGGCTTAAATGCCTCAATACGTGCCTTAATTTCCGGCCATTTGTGCCAGAGCGACATGGCATCGTAGTAATCGACTTCATACCCGGCAGCGCGTAACGAACCGGCAATATAGACAAAGCCAACATTCAGCCAGGTTCCGGCAGATTCAACTACGCCGGAATGATAGGGAGGGGTAATAAGAGCAACACGCTTGATCGTCATAACTGTCCTTCTCAATAATTTAAATTTAAAATCTATTTTTATAAGCCTGATCTATCACTTCAAAAAACCAAATTTCTTCATGCGGTAGCGGAAGGCATCAACACCAAGACTCAGCTTTTTAGCCGCCTTTGACTGATTCCATTCAGTAATTTCAAGAGCCTGTCTGATAAGCTCTTTTTCCACATGCTCAATATCTATACCCTCTGGAGGGAGACAAAAAGACGACACCTGAACACTAACCTCGGACGACGCCTTGGCAACTATCTCAAGCGGCAGATGCTCATGAAGCAAAGTTTCATCATTACCAAGTATAATTGCTCTTTCGATTACATTTTTCAACTCACGTATATTACCAGGCCAACTATAGTCGGTCATTATTCGTTCAGCAACCCCGTTAATACCAGCGACCTTCTTATTGAAGTCCTTGTTGTAAAGGTTAATAAAATGATTGGCCAACGGAATAATATCTTCTTTACGCTCACGCAGCGGCGGTAGAAAAATCGGTATTACCTGCAAGCGGTAATAGAGATCATTACGAAACGTTTTTTCCTCTATCGATTTTTGAAGATCTTTGTTCGTCGCGGATATTATTCTGACATCCACGGTAAAAACGCGGCCGCCGCCAATGCGGCGAAAGGAGCGATCTTCGAGGAAGCGCAGCAACTTGGCCTGCATCCCCATATCCATATCCCCGATTTCGTCCAGAAAGACCGTTCCGCCATCGGCTAATTCAAATAACCCTTTTTTGGTATTCTTGGCATCTGTAAAGGCCCCTTTTTCGTGACCAAACAGTTCGCTTTCCAGCAACGTTGCTGGAACAGCGGCACAGTTTATCGCAATAAACGGCTTATCAGCGCGATTTGAACTGTAGTGAATCCATTTTGCCACCAACTCCTTGCCGGTACCGGATTCGCCCTGCACAAGAACAGTTGACGCCTCACTGCGAGCAACCTTGTCAAGCACCTCCATCAGAGATTTGACCTGCCGGCTGTCACCAATAATATTTGGTGGACCGTTCTTCTTCGTTTCCGAGCGTAATCTGACTACTTCCTGTTTAAGATCTGAGGTATCCAAAGCTTTTCTGACGATTATTGACAATTCATCCAGATTAAAAGGCTTGCTGATATAGTCATACGCTCCAAGACGCATGGCATTGACCGCATTTTCAAGACCACTGTTGGCTGTAACCATGATGACAATAATGTCATCGTCGTGTTCTTTTATTTTTTCGAGGACATCAAGACCACTCATGCCCGGCAACTGTATATCAAGGAGAACTAAGTCAGGCTGTTCCTCACGTAGAAGCCGTAAAGCATCTTCTCCACTTCCGGCAGTAACAACTTCATAGCCCTGTTTTTTAAGGTTTTGCTCAAGTGACCAACGGATAAGATGTTCATCATCAACTACTAACAGTTTATTTCGCTTCATGCTATTGCCTCACTCACTTCAGTAGATCCAAGATGGCACGCGGGCAGTTCTACAGTAAAGACCGTGCCTGTCGCATTATCACTGGTTATGCGAATGTTACCTTTGTGTAGTTTCACGAGTTTATTGCAGATCGGCAAACCCAAACCGGTCCCTTGTGCTTTGGTTGTAAAAAATGGGGTAAATATTTTTTCAAGAATCTGAGCAGGGATACCAGTTCCCGTATCAGAAATTTCAACACACACATATTCGTTTTCATTCCGAACAGTCAGTGATGATGTAATGCTTATCACACCGCCAGACGGCATAGCCTGGTAGGCGTTAAGCATGAGATTCAAAAAAACCTGCTGCATCTGTTTGTCATCGGCATACACCGGTGGCAGGTTCGGCTGTAGACTAACATGTCTCTCAATATTGATAATTCCACGATGCTGTGTTGCAAATTTGAGCGTTGTTGTCAGTATTGAGTTTATGTTGACACACGTAAGTTCTGGCAGAGAAGGTTTCCCAAAAAAGAGCAGATCATTAACAGTTCTGTCAAGTCGATTGACCTGCTCGATAACTTCGCCAAGAATTGCTCCCCGCGGGTCGTCTTCCACCATATCTTCTTTTATAATCGTAACAGCCGCTGATATGCCAGCCAGTGGATTTTTTATTTCGTGAGCTATACCTGCTGCCATTTCACCGATCGAAGCCAACCGGTCCGCTCGTTCCAGTTGCTGAAAGTGCAGTTGCTCCAACTCCTTCTGCGCAACATCAAGTCGATCAACCATGGAATTAAAGCTTACAATCAATCGACCTATTTCATCTTTTCCTTCGTATTCAATCCTGACCGCCAAATCACCTTTTTCAACCCTCAACATGGTGCTGATCATTTTATCAAGCGGGTTCTTCACGAATCTCAACAGTAAAAAAGATATGGTGAGAGCCAAAAACAACGTTATCGCAATGGATGAAAAGACAAATATCCTTGAAGCGTTAAGCATCTGCATTTTGGTACGACTGAGAGAATAATTAACATTAAGTACCCCTATAACCCGCGCCTTGCTGCCATGACACGCGTGACAGGCAGCCTCGTTATAGATTGGCTTGACCATCGAAAGCACTTCGCCATGGGGCGCTACCGTAAAGATGCTATAGTTTTTGGTACTTTGATAAATACTATAATCGTTCGCATTAACAGTTCTGCCAACCTCACTTGGAATCGATGAGCGCAGAATAAGCCCGTGCGGATGAAATATTCTGACTCCGACCAGTTGGTTGTGCTGTCCTACCATTGACAAAATTGAACCGACATCCTGAACATTGCCGAGATGCATCGTGTTATAAATACTGCTTTCGACGGTATGCAACAGCAGCTCTGTACTCTCCCGTGCAGTATCTATAAGCATTTCCTGCTGTTGACGTACGTTGAATGTCGTATAGATAAAAATGCCCGCGACAAGCAGAGAAATCGTAGTTGCAATTACTCGGGTCGTCAGGCTACGAAACATAAGGGATAACCTTCGCCACGGCAGAGAGATATGTCGGTAAATTAATTTTCACGAGAGCCCAATGGGGAGGAAGTTGTTTTGTTTGCTTTCGCTTCCGCTGTCATGTGGTGAATCCCATCATGTTGAATCGGCTGCAGCCCGGATGAAAATAGTTTCTCATCAAACTCACCAGATTTCAACCGACGCATCATCCCCTTGTGTTGTTCCTTCATCAACTCTTCCACAACCACTTCAAGTTTTTCCATCTTTATAATGTCAGCATAGCTGGTTTTCTTTGAGCTGATGATGACCCCACCCCGGTAAAGCAGAGTAATTATATGAGGATTGGACACCCCGCTATCCTCTGACTGGACGTGGAATATTTCTCCTTTGTACATTATATTGTGATTATATCCCAGAACCATTACGACACCTGTTTACCACAATTACGCCATTTAACGTTATCATATCACCTCAGACAATAGCAAACTGTTCTTAACTAAAATAGTGTGGTTCAGCACATCACAATGTCTTTTTCACCCACATTCAGTACTGTTCGACACGCAGGTACTAACCGACACCCAGTAACAATTTAATTTTAGCGACCGCTTCCATCGCATCTTTTGCATACAGATCCGCGCCGATTCGATCCGCGTATTCCTGAGTCACAACCGCGCCACCAACCATGGTAAAGGTTTTAACTCCGGCGGCGCGTAATTTTTTCACGACGTTATCCATCTCTGACATGGTTGTTGTCATCAGAGCCGAAAGACCAACCGCATCAACGGCATACTCTTTCGCTTTGGCGATAATAGTTGCTGCTGAAACATTTTTTCCGATGTCAAAAACTTCAAAACCGTGATTCTCAAGCAAAGTACAGACTATGTTCTTGCCTATGTCGTGAATATCGCCCTCAACAGTAGCCATCAGAATTTTCCCGTGACTCGCAAATTGTTCACCATGCATTTCAGCTTTTAATCGCGTGAACCCGGCCTGCATGGTATCAGCAGAGGCCATCACCTGCGGCAGAAAATAAATTTTCCCGTCAAAACGCCGGCCCACCTCCTCCAAGCCCGGCAGGAAACCTTTGTTACTGATTTCCAGGGGGGCAAAACCTTCCGCAAGCGCCTGT
>CAIRND010000191.1 GCA_903879825.1 uncultured Geobacteraceae bacterium | reverse complement strand
GAAGCCTCCTGAATTTCGGCTTCTGTAAGTTTTCCATATTTTTCGCGCCATTCTCTGGCGGATTCTGCATGAGTTGTATTCGCATTCTCAGCCAGCGCTTTAGTCTTTATATATTCCGCATCAACGCTAGCGGCATCAAGGGCACGTTCTTTAGTGGCAAGGAGCGCTCGAGCCGATTCAGTTGAGGTTGCTAACGATTGAAATTCTATGGTTGGCAATTTTTTCTCATGGTTAAGCTTCTGTACTTCATCACGAATCAGAACACAGCGAGCCTCCCCTTTTGCCGCCAACTCCAGTGCGGATGATTCACACTCCCCGGCTTCCTTAATCAGCTCTCCGCAGCGAGCAATGTCGGCTTCGATAACAGATAATTCGCCGACAAGTTCGGATATTCTCCGGATGCGCTCTTCTCTTTCTATCTCATGGGTGTCTATATGTGTTTTAAGGGCTGCATGATATGCCTTGAGGCACTTCAGTTCTTCCACAACAGCAATGATTTGCGAGTCAATTTTCGCGATGCCGGATTCTGTCACCCTGCTCTGTTCATCAATCCTTGACCTGTCCTGCCTACACAATTCAAGCTCACTTCGTTTCAATACAGCAGCGTTCTCCATTGCTGACCGGGATGAGTCATCATACTTGGCAAGGAAACCTACAAGATTCTCTTTTGCATGGAGCAAATCATCGCGTGACTGTCTAATAACCGGCAATGCCGCGTCATATTTCTCGATTTCACTCCGCGTTTTCTCGCAAAAGAGCGCCGAGTGTTTGCGGTCAATTGCAATCGCAACATCAGGAAAAACGGCAAGACCTTCGTAGGCTGCACCGCTATCGCCGTCTGTGTAGATCGAAATAATCACCGGCGCTAAAACGCCGCAGCCATCCGCAAGCGACTCCCGCGCCTTGTCAAGCTCACGCTTCGAGGCAACTGCAACCCCGCCATAGCGGGACGGGTAAGCCTCAACGAGACTCTTGGCCTCATCAATCGGCACATTCCTTTCCTCAAAAATCTGCCACCAGGTATAAGCGGTTATCCCGGCAGGTTCGAGCGCTTTTATAACCCGCTTCACGTCTTTGGCGGGCGGCAAGAGACCGCCATGCTCTTCGATAGCGGCAATCTGTTCCGTTAGTTTCGTAATCTCCGTGTCAATCCGGCCTATTTCAGCGGTTTCTTTTTCGTAGCGTTCCTGCAGCCTGGCAGCCAACGCGGGCAGGAACAAATCAGGCTCAATCTGTTCAAACATAGCCCGCATTCCGGGCAACCAAGTCATTGCTGAACTCTCTTCAGAATATTTCAAAAGCGCTTCTTCGGCAGCATGCAAAGCATTCTGCTGACGATCAAGATCCGTCTTGTTGGACTTGAGCTGCTCCTGAATTCCGGCGAGCAAGGCACCGAGAGTTGACTTTTCATTTTCCAGCTCGGAACGTCGCGTCTCTGAATCAAAAACCGAACCAGAGAATGCGGACAATGAGGTATATGGGCATGACGTAATGTCAGAAAGGAGCTTTCCGGCAACCAGCCGCTCCATTGACCCCGATCTGTTTATTTCAAGTTTATCGAGAGTGGCTTTCTCCTGACGTTTCTGTCCTTGAATGCCGGAATACTCTTTCATCATATCGTCGAGCTTTTTCTTTTTATCTCTTGCTTCTGTAACCGCAGCAAGATGGGCTTTGTGCTCTTTTTCCGCCAGGTCTGCGTCAATGGAGAGAAAATCGTAGAGCAAGGCCCTTGCCATGGCAACATCGTCAGTAAGGGAGCGTAACGGCTCCGAGAGAGCATCGAGCTGACGCGTAAGATCCTCTGCGTGGGAACGCGTATGTTCCACCTTTACCCGGCCAACCAGCGCCTGCATTGCCCGGAGGAGTCGTTTTGCCTGGCTCAGCTTTGTAATGCATTCCTGATGCGACTGCGTGGTCTCTTCGCATATCAGAATCGCACTCTGTTCCTTGACGCCACGCAATCTGGCTTCGTATCCGGTGAGCTCAATCTTTTGACATTTCAATTCTGATTTATCAGTAGATTGAGTATTTTCGAGGCGGGTCAAATGATTCGTGGCGGCTTTCAGGGTTGCGGTCACTCTTGAAGCCACTATGCGTAGTGACTCAATGACCCTTTGGCGATAATTCACAGCCGAAGCATATTCGTCAGCAGTTGGCTTCATCATGACGAACCTGTCAGAAAGGGCAGAGTATGCGGCAATTTGTGCTCTGGTAACCGGTTCCAACCGTACCGATTCCCTGTGCTGGGACAGCATGCCATGAAGGCGATCAGTTGTGTCCTTATCAAGAACGTCGTGGCAGAGAAACTCCAGTACCATCTCGTTGTCCCTGAATTTCTTCAGGAACGAAGCGGAATCACCCTCGCTCATGGTAAACTGCATCATCAACTTGAATTGCTCGATATTGAAACCGATCCGTCTCAGGTGCGTCTGCCAGTCATTCATAACTTCCGTGAGATAGAATTCTCTCCCTGGCTTGTCGAAAACCTCCCTGAGATATTTTTTAGCTTCGCTGACCGTTCTCCGGTACTCTGGAACACGTTCAGGAATCGATGATGTGATCGGCAGGTCATCAATACCAAGGTCGTCATCGGCTATGAATGAAAAAAATACGGTCGTATGCTCGTACCGCTCCCTGTTTGTAAACTGGCTGAAACGCCCGACAATCCGCCTTCTAGTGGCCATGCCCGGCAAATTCCTGTTGCCTGGAATGGTCCACTCCGTAGCAACAAATCCGATTTCGCCTTCTTCAAAATAGTAAGCAAACTGGCGTCCAGAACTGTCTCTTTGAGACACCAGTTCTTTGTGCTGAGGTAGAAATATGGAAAACATAAGATGTAACTGACTCGTTTTGCCGGAGCTGTTGGAACCGATGATCAAGGCATTTTCCGGTGTGCCGTCCGGAGTAGTCAGATTGTAGGATAAGCCGTCAAGCCTAGCATCCCTGTAGCCGATTTTTGAGAATCTTACCGAGAGCAGTTCAGCCATTCATGGCCTCCTTCATTGCTTCGTCGGCAGATGACGACTTTACGGCTGAAAGAACAGCATCAGCGATATCCTGCGCACCCTGCGTCTGAAGCCGGACTCTCAGTTCGGGGAGAGTCTTGTATGTCCCGCCGGCATCTTCACTATCTTTCACCATAAGGCTATGATCGGTAAAATATTTAAAAGTGGTATCGATGTGTCCGCGCAACGTCTGCTTACGCGGTTTGCCGCTCTTTTCAGAAAAGGAATCCGCCTTCATTCGTTCAACTATTTTGGCAGCCTCGGTTAATCCCCGCATTGACGTCGGTGCCTCTTTGTCTTCGACGCTCATCTTTGCCGCTGCTTCGACAAGAAGTTCATAAACCTCTTCCGAGGTTACCGTTTGAACAGACTCCGAATACAGTGCCTGCTGTCTTTGGTATGCGCACGCAAGAATGGCGGCGTTGCATATGCCTCTGACAAGCCGCGCCTCTGTCCCGGGTTCCTTAACGATGTCGTCGCGTTTCGGCATAAAGATTGAGTCATGCTCCGGGTCCTTTGAGAGGACAACACCCTCTTCCGTAACCGAGGTAATGGAAAGTCCGAACCGTCTCGCCATGGTTTGGGCCGCTGTCCTTGTCCCTTCTGTATTTGCAAGGTATGCCGCCACCAACTGCAAAAGTCTTCTTGATGATTGAGCCTTACGGGGCGAGAGTCCAAATTCAATGATCTCAGCAGCCATGTCGATAGCATCAACGGTGATATTCATCTTCAGCCCCTTTACGTTCAATGAGGTAGTCATCCCCAGTGCATGCTTTGCATGAAAAATGGCCATACGTCCTGCTTACGGCATACATTCCGTCGTGGTTCCTATTGTGTGCCCAGGCTGCGGAAATCAATATTGCAGCAGCAACGCATTCCTCGGTAAAATCTTCCGGTTCCAACGCCTTCATGATATCTGATAGCTGCGTCGGGCCGGCATTTGCCATTAAAGATATGGTGTTCTTTGCTTTGGTGATGGTCACTTCATCGAATATGGACAAGGCGAGATCTTCTTCATCAAGAAGCTCGTCACCATCAGGCGACATATCTCTTGTCTCAGCGGACAATCCTGGTTTGAGGAGTAACTCTGTTTCCGCCACGATGTCGTGCAGCACTGGCGGGCGTGGAAGAGCAAATATGGCGTTCGCCACATCGCAAGCTGCCAGGAGCGCTTTCGCCGCGGTGACCTCGCTGAAGAGTGGGGTAAATACATCATGAAGCATTGACGGCAGCGGAATGTGAGTGGAAGTAAAACCTTGGCTTGCGATACAGGAACTGTAAAGCCGGGGAAGCTCCATGGCAAGTGTCTGCAATTCCCGATACGCATTCCGGCAACTTTTTATGACCTGAAGCACTCTTTGCGCAAGCGGTCGCCTCTCTTTCGGTAGATTATCCATACTGGCGTCAAGTAGTTCTTCCAACGTTGTATCCGCCGAAATGGCATCCTCCACGTCCCTTTGGGCAACCTGAATTTCCGGTAGAACAGTGCTATTCCAGCTGTATCTTCCGGCGTTCGAGAGTATTCTCCGCTTGAGTGTACGGATCTTTTCGCCATG
>CAIRND010000190.1 GCA_903879825.1 uncultured Geobacteraceae bacterium | reverse complement strand
TAACAAGAAATCAAAAACTTAGATCAAATATTGGTTTAACCTAGAAAAAGCAGTTGGCCGCAAAAAAGCACAAAAAGCGCAAAGAATAGCAGTGAGTTATGTCATGCATCGAGATCACCAAACAGGTTAAATATTCACTCAACATAACATGCAGTTTTTTGTGAATTTTGTGCCTTTTTGTGGCAATAAACTGCCGTTTTTTGGTTTAATCAAAAGGTTGGCTTGTTTTTTTAAAGATGCCTGGTTTTCTCGGCGTGTATCCGTTTTTCTCGGCGGTTAACTGCCGTTTAAAGGATGATATTTTCACGAACGTGCCTCATTCAGGGCACTGGTATTTATCTGCATTTATTTTGTCCCGCACCAACACTGGTTGTATTGCAATAAGATACATCTATTTAACTCTAATTAATTTATGTGTCATTCTCGCCGCTTTCCTGCTATACCAACTCACTCCCGCAATCATTCTACATAAAAACAGTTTCACGCAACGCCGCAACGACGCAACGAATGAAATCGATAGCTTAAGTCATTATTCAGCTTCACCCGATTGGTTAATCACCATTTCGTTATAAGTTTTGTTTTCCGTTGCGTTCGTTGCGGCGTTGCGTGATCAAATGCCGTCTCGGTTTAGCATTAATACGATTTGACCTGTTTACCGGATGTTTTAAAACACTCAATTCACAAAGGAGCCACAGATGCCAAATGACCCACAAGCCAGCTACGAAAAAGGAATTTTGTATGCCCTGAACATTGCCGATATTCAGCCGGATGCTGAACAGCCACGAAAATATTTTGATGAGCAGGCGTTAGCAGATTTAAAGGCATCGATTGAGAAGCATGGTGTCTTGCAGCCTGTTCTGGTGCGACAGTCATCCGAAGGCGCTTTGCTGCTGGTTTCGGGTGAACGGCGCTATCAGGCTTCAAAACTGGCTGGATTGCAGACTATTCCGGCTGTGTTTACTGACGGCGATCCTGCCGAACTTTCCATTGTAGAGAATCTGCTGCGTGAAAACCTGACCGCGATCGAAGAGGCAGAAGCGATTGAAAAATTGCGGTTACAGCATAACTACACCCTTGAAGATCTCACCCTGGCTCTGGGGAAATCAGATTCGCGCCTTTCTGAGATACTTTCACTCAACAAACTTCCGGCTGAAGTAAAGGACGACTGCCGCAACGATCCCAAAGCGGGGCGGACCATTCTCGCACTGATAGCACGGCAGAAAACTCCTGAAAAGATGGCGGCGCTCTATACCCGATACAAGGAGAGCGGCCTTACCTGCGGAGAAATACGAAAAAAAGCGCCAAAGCCAAAACTGACAGCTGCGCAGGTAGATTTAGCTTATGTTGATCAGTTTTATGATCGCTTCGCCATGCTGGATAGTGGGACACTGACGACTGATCAAAAGGTGTCTCTTACCCTCACGGTAGTTACTCTGCGAAATATGCTACTGCAGAAATTGAAGCAGTTGAAGGTTTAGCAGAGAAAATTGCGGATGATTAGTCAAAAATGCGCGCTATTTTGGGGGTGTGTTTGTTATTAAACAGGTAGTTAAGTCCATTTCCGGTTAACCGGAAATTTATTGGCTTGGGCCAATGTAGCGAGGGAAAGCGGTATGTATATGTGTGGTGGTTAGGGGGGCACTTTCGGTGCATTAGGCGGCGAGTAGTTGTTTTGTAACTTCCAGATTCATTATGGTAATATATTTCGACTTCTCGGCTTTATTGAAGTTGAACGGCTAATTATCCTTACCAACGGTTTTCAGAAAAAAACAGAGAAGACACCACGTCGTGAGATAGAACAGGCGGAAACCAGAAAGCGTGAGTATCAAGGCAGGGGGTAATTTACAATGGATGATCTCGAACAATATATTGAAAAACGTAAAAAAAAGTCTGTAGAATTCGCCGGATCTTTTGACGCCGGATATGAAGAGTTTAAAATTGGCGCTATGCTCCGGCAAGCACGAGAACAAGCAGGCATAACTCAAGAAGAGTTGGCAATTCGTATTCACACCAGGAAGTCAGCAATCTCACGCATAGAAAATCACGCCGACGATATTCGACTTTCAACGCTACGCAATATTGCCATGGCGTTAGGCAAGCATCTTGAGATACGAGTGGCTTAGCGGGCTTGCGACACGGGAACAGAAAAAAGCGACACGCCGCCCATTAATTCAGAAGTGCTGGTTAAGTGAGAGTGCTATTCATAGCCTATGAGCGTCCAAAGCCGCAGTATTTTTCTACGACTGCTCAGAACGAAAAGCCAGCCAGCAAAAGAGATGAATTTATGGGGAAAACAGGGGGCGGATATGGCACTTACAAGAGACCTGTCAACGATTCTGTGTAAATGACTTTTCGGATTTTTTGTAAGCTGCGTTACGTTTTCCTGCCAATTGGTATAATTTTATCATTTTTACGGATAATCCTAAAAACGGCAGTTCATTGCCACAAAAAGGCACAAAATTCACAAAAAACGGCATGTTATGTTGAGTAAATATCTAACCTGTTTGGTGATCTCGATGTATGACATAACTCACTGGTATTCTTTGCGCTTTTTGTGCTTTTTTGCGGCCAACTGCTTTTTTCAGGATAATCTGAGTTGTTACCCTCCCACTGCCCTCTTTAGCACATCCCTCAACTGATTTGAGTTATATGGCTTACTGATTATCCCAGCCACGTTGTCACTTCCCAATCTTGAGGTAACATCAGTATCTCCAAAACCACTGGAAATAATTATCGGGAGTTTTGGACTCAGATTTTTAAGTTCTCCAAACAATTTATAACCGTCCATAACCGGCATACCAATGTCAGAAACAACCAAGGTGATTTTAGCGGAGTTTTTCATAAATAGCTCCAAAGCCTCCCTGCCGTTTACAGCTTCCAGAACAGTGAATCCGAACATTTCAAGAAACGCCTTGGCAATGAGCCGCACCTGATCCTCATCATCTACCAGCAGTACTGTACCGCTTCCCTGCCATTCTACCGGTGGAGCTTCTGAACTGTTTTTTCCATTTCTGACAGAGTCATCTTTCGGAACAGGCAGATACACTCTGAATGTGGTGCCCTTCCCACGTTGACTGAAGAGTTGCAACGCTCCATTATGTGAGTTTATTATTCCGAGTACCGCCGACATTCCAAGCCCACGACCCGTGAATTTGGTAGTGTAGAACGGCTCAAAAACCCTCCATTTTGTTTCTTCATCCATGCCACAACCGTTATCAGCCACTTCCAGGCAGACATACTCGCCGGAAGGGATGACTTTACCGTTATAATCCACAATGGATTCTTTTGCAGTTACTGTTACCTTGTCAAGTGATACGCGAATTTCACCTTGTTCATTTCCGATCGCCTCTGATGCATTTATTATCAGGTTCATGACTATCTGCCTGAGTTGGCTGGCATCAGCAGTTATGTAAGGTAAATTAGTGGGCAAGTCAGCTTTGATTTCTGCATTTTGGGGGAGAGTTGTTTTCAATAAAGTGATCATCTCGTCCACCATTGCCCACATATTTACCTGAGTCATGGTAAGTTGAGCTTTACCTGCGTATGACATCATCTGGCGACAGAGAGATGCGGCACGTTCTGCAGCCTTTTCTATCTCTGGTATATTTTTCTCTGAAGTTTCATAGTTCATCTTTATCAGGCCGCAATACCCTATGATGATCGCCAGAATATTATTGAAATCGTGGGCAATACCGCCTGAAAGAACACCAAGGCTCTCCAGCTTCTGAGAGTGTTGCAGTTGCTGTTCAAATATCAGTTTTTTCTCCTCGTCTTTTTTACGATTTGTTATGTCCAGGCAAATTCCAGACATTCGACGAGGTTCACCGCTATCGTCATAGCTTATTTGACCTATTGCATTAATCCATCTAATTTCCCCTGAGTGCGTTATTATCCTGTATTCGTTAAAAAGCTGCTCGTGCTCACGGATGGCATCTCTGATTTTGGATTCCGCCAACTTGAGGTCATCAGGATGCACCACGTTTCGCCACAGATCAAAAGTAGGGGGACCGACAGAAGGATCAAGCCCGAACAACTGGTACTGTTCAGGTGACCAACTCAGTTCACCTGATGCAAAGTCCCAAGCCCATAACCCAGCACCCGCAGAACGCTGTGTCAGCTCTAAAAACTCTTTAGCAGAAAGTAGTTCCTGCTCCACCTGCTTGCGTTCGGTGATGTCCTGATTGGTGCCTCTGAGTTTTACGACTTTTCCTGTAGAGTCGCATAGTGGTTCGCAGATTGTAATGATTGTTTTTTCGATACCGTCGGGACGTTTGATACGCAGTT
>CAIRND010000189.1 GCA_903879825.1 uncultured Geobacteraceae bacterium | reverse complement strand
TAAAATCTAATATACGAGTTTATATGCATCGCATTATTATTTTAATAGCGTCACTAAAGTAGATGATCATGTTAATGCGCTGGCCTTTTCTGGTCCCATTAGTATCCATGACGTCAGGCTTGACATTGTCGCTACTTACGGATTTCTACTGTAACGTGCCATGCCTAATTGTCGTTTTTTCATGTGTACTATTTTCTACCCTGCTGCGACAAACCATAATTTTTTCTATCTGCACTGCATTTTTTTTCTTTTTTTGGGGGCTGTTTGCCCTACACCCCTGGTTAACTCCCGAATTGCCCCCGTATGCTGTCAGCAACCAGCTCTCTGACCTCCCCGTAACTATTGAAGGAGTTATTTCAGATCGACCCTCTGTTTCACCAGAAGGAAGTCGCCTGAACATTAGGGTAGAACGAATAATCCATGAAAAGCATGCCGAAGCCGTGTCTGGTTTTTTGCTGCTGTATGTCAGTGAAGGTGATGTTACGTTATTTCGCGGTGACCGTATTCGTTTTATTTCTCGAATATCAGTACCACGGTTACTCGGTCTACCGGGTGAATTTGATTATTCGCGTTATCTTGCTTTCCAAAGTATTTCGGCCACCTGCCGTGTGAATTCCCAAAACGAAATTATTCTTATCCGCGCAGCTATTGATGATTCTATTCAACGTTCAATTGATCGAATGGCTCGACTACTGGGTGATTCTATACGGCATTCAGTTACCGACGAGAAAGTATCTTCTGTCCTAACCGCGTTACTTATCGGTGACCAAAGAAGAATTCCCCGCGAGTTGGCTGACGCCTATACCAGGGCGGGGGTAAACCATATTCTTTCTATTTCCGGGTTTCATGTTGGCATTATAGCGGCATTCATAACCGTGCTGGCAGCGTGGCTTCTAACCCGCTTTGAATATCCGGCACTCAACTGGAATGTGCGCCAGATTGCCATCCTGATTGCTGTTCCCGCTATGGTAGCCTACCTGTTTCTGACCGGTACAGCCCCCGCAACAGCGCGGTCAGTTATTATGCTGATTGTTTTTGCTGTGGCACTGTTTGTTGAACGTGAACGTGAAGCCATCAATACACTCCTTTTTGCCGCTTTTTTTCTGGTGGCTATCAATCCACCCACGCTGTTTGATATATCATTTCAGCTCTCATTTATTTCGCTGTGGGGAATAATTATTGCGGTTCCACTGATAATGAGGTGTACAGCAGCCGTAAAAACGCCATGGCTGTGTAGTCTTATACAATTTCTCGCGGCATCTGTTGCGGCCTCGTGTGTAACTCTTATCCCGGTACTCTTTATTTTTAAAGTCGCGTCACTCAATGGTATTATTACCAATTTTCTGATTGTGCCCCTTCTGGGCTACGGCGCGGTACTTACCGGATTCATTGCACTGCCGTTTATGCTGCTTTTCCCTACATTATCTCACCTGTTAATCTGGCCGGCAGCAGCTCTGGTTTCAATCTCCAATCGTTTTATTACTTGGTGTACGTCTCTTCCCGTGTTTACGTTCCATGGCATCACTCCATGGGATATGCTTTTTTTTCTGCTGTTCATGACCTCGGTAACCTTTGTAAAAAGAAAGCTTGCACTCCTTACTTTGAGCATAGGAATACCGATCGTCGCCTTGGTCCTGCACAGCTATGCCGCTACTCATGTTGATGGTCGTCTACATATTACAATGCTCAGTGTCGGACAGGCTGAATCCATGCTGGTGCGACTCCCGGATGGTTCGGTGCTGCTTGTGGATGGTGGCGGATATTTGCATGATACCGGCCATGATTTTGGACAGCGTGTTCTGGCGCCTGCATTGGGGGCTCTACACATCAGGCGCATTGACAAGATGATAGCAACGCACAATCACCCTGATCATAGTGGTGGTCTCCCTTTTGTAATTAAAAACTTTTTCGTGGGCGAGTTTTTGAGCATTACAAAGATAACTGACGAGATACAAATAGCACTGAATGAAAAAAATATTCCGCGCCGGACGATTGGCGCCGGGGATGTTATTACGCTCCCCGGAGACGTTGTAATCTCGGTACTATCTCCCCCCAAGCTATCTCAGTCGATGACTGAAACTGACGAATCGAGCGTGAACGAACAGTCACTCGTATTTCGTCTCGTTTACGGAGACTTCAGCATGATCTTTTGTGCTGATGCCGGTTTTGAGGCTGAAGAGCGGATGATTGACGGTCAGTATATGCCAAAATCCACTGTTCTCAAAGTGGGGCATCATGGTAGTCGACATTCAACGTCAGAAGAATTTCTTAGTCGTGTGAAGCCTGAGATTGCCTTTATTTCCGCCGGTGCAGGAAATAGGTTCGGCCTTCCTTCGACACGAACGATTGATCTCTTGAAATCAAAATGGATCAAAACGTATCGTACCGACCAAGAGGGAACAATCGAACTTGTTACTAATGGAACGTCATGGACCGTTTCAACCCCCTATAAACCCGAATGACATTGACTCTGCACGGTAAAATAGAGTACATAGATACGGCAATTGTGTACGATTTCCTTTATTGAGCGACGTCAAATGGATACAATCCTGTTAGTTGAAGATGATCGTTTTTTTCGGGAAATGTTCTCCAACCTGTTACAAGCAGAAGGGTATCAGGTTGAAACCGCTTCCTGTGGAAACGACGGTCTTGACATGCTTGCTAATGGCCAGTATTCACTGGTTATTACCGATCTGGTCATGCCTGACGTCAGCGGTCTTGAGATCCTGTCACGTGTCCGGGAAAACCATCCTACCGTTGATGTCATTATGGTTACTGGCAATGCCAATCTGGAATCCGCAATTTTTGCTCTCAAACGTGGTGCCCGTGATTATCTCATAAAACCGGTTAACCCTGAGGAATTCAAACATTCTGTTGCAAAGTGCATCCAGCAACGTCATCTCCTTGATGAAAATGAAGAGTTGAGAAACATGCTTTCGCTGTTTCGGGCGAGTCAGGCCTTTGCCGGTTGCCTGGACAGTGAACATCTTTACCACCTTCTTACTGAAGCCATCGCCCGTGAAGCCGGAATAAACCGTGTACTTGGTTTTTTTATCGTTGATGGCGCTCTCGTTCTCAAGGTTTCGAAAGGTATTTCTGACGAGTTAGGAACGTCTCTTTCTGAAGAGATTTACGCTCGACTAACATCTTCAGATCCAGACGAGTTTTCAATTCATCATCATCATTTTTCAAAGCAATATTGCTCCGCAGGGTTTACTGAAGCGTTACTTATTCCGATTTTTAATCATACTGAGCCATTCGGAATGATTGTGATTCTGAATAACCTGTCCAGCGCACTGCCTGATATTGATAAAAATAAAAAGAATATTCATTTTTTGATCGATCAATCATTACAGGCCTTTGAAAATGCTGAAACGTTTTCTAAAGCAAAAGACCTGTTATTCATTGATGATGTCAGCGGACTCTATAATCATCGCTACCTTGACATTGCTCTGGAACGGGAAATGAAACGGGTAGAGCGTTATGCTTCACACCTGGCCGTTTTATTTATCGACGTTGATTCATTCAAACAGGTAAACGATAGGTATGGTCACATGGTCGGCAGTCGGGTGCTGTCAGAATTCGGCGCATTGATCAAAAAATCGGTTCGTGACGTTGATGTCGTTATTCGTTATGGCGGCGATGAATATACTGCAATTTTGGTGGAAACATCCTGTGCGACGGCAGGAATGGTTGCAGAACGTATCCGCCGCCAGGTTGAAGCCCATCATTTTTCCGGAGTTGATGAACATATAATTCGTTTAACCTGCAGTATAGGCTATGCCTGTTGCCCGGATGATACCTCATCAAAGGATACGCTACTCGAAATGGCAGACAAGGCCATGTACATCGGCAAAACATCCGGCAAAAACCGTGTTGAACGTATAACCCGCTAAAAAACTGATTATATAATGATACGCCGTGCCGGCTTAATATTGTCTCGGCACCGCATTATCCTGTACCCGTTTATTTTAAAATTTAACCGCCGGAACTAATTTTATAGAGGTGAAGTGTGGCACTTACAGGCGTCAAAGGTTTTAATGATATTCTTCCGGACGAATCAAGTCGTTGGCATTATATTGAACAAACAGCCCGGAAAGTTTTTGAGCTGAATGGTTTTGGTGAAATCCGGGTCCCGATTATGGAAAAAACAGAACTCTTTTGTCGTTCGATCGGTGATGCCACCGACATAGTGGAAAAGGAGATGTACACCTTTACAGATAAGGGTGAGAACAGCGTCACACTTCGACCTGAAGGAACCGCCGGAGTCATGCGTGCTTTCATTGAACATAAGTTGTACGCACAGGATCCAATTGCAAAATTGTACTATATGGGCCCGATGTTCCGCTATGAGCGCCCTCAAAAGGGTCGTTACCGTCAGTTCCACCAGATCGGTGCCGAAATAACCGGCGTTCACGATCCGCTTGCTGACGCTCAGGTGCTGAATATGCTTACGATTTTTTTTAGGGAAATCGGTCTTACTGAACCAACACTTCAGATAAATTCGCTTGGCTGCCCGGAGTGTCGCCCATCCTATCGTGCCACGTTACAGGCTTTTCTCAATGAGCGGAGTAGTCAGCTGTGCGATGATTGCAACCGGCGCCTCGTTACTAACCCTCTTCGTGCACTTGATTGCAAGATTCCAGGCTGTTCTGCGGCAACTGTCGGCGCACCGTCAGTGTTGGAACATCTTTGCAACAGTTGTAATGATCATTTCAGCAGCGTGCGACGCTATCTTGACCTTTCAGCCACCCCGTACAGCATCAATTCCCGCATGGTTCGTGGTCTTGATTATTATACCCGCACAACTTTTGAGATGGTTACCGGACTACTCGGCTCGCAATCAGCTGTTGCCGCAGGGGGGCGCTATGATGGCTTGATATCTCAGCTGGGCGGTCCTGCAATCCCTGGTATCGGCTTTGCGATGGGTCTGGAGAGGATTGCCTTACTGCTCGGCGCAAAAGAGTTTACGTCGCAGCCAGATCTGTTTATCGCAACGATTGGGGCAGGGGAGCGAGACGTTGCATTCCGTCTTATGGATGGTCTGCTGAAGGTTGGAGTTCGAGTCGAAATGGATTATGAAGGTAAAAGCCTTAAAAGTCAGATGCGCCGCGCTGACAAACTTAAGTCGCTCTACAGTGTGGTGATCGGTGGGAACGAGGCCGTATCAGGTCGCGCCTCTTTCAAACGGATGGCAGACGGTCTTCAGACTGATGTTGCACTGACGGTTACTGATATTCATGCGCTGGTCAGGAAGTCAGAACAGTGATACAACCCCGTCAAATTACTCCTGAAAAACGAGATGATGACTCCCAGTATGACACCACTCTGCGCCCTCGCTCTTTTGATGACTACATTGGTCAGGAGAAGATAAAGGGCAACCTGCGCCTGTTCATAGATGCGGCCAAGGGACGGGGCGAAGCTCTGGATCACGTCCTGTTATATGGTCCTCCCGGACTTGGCAAGACAACCCTTGCGAACATCATCGCCTGCGAGATGGGGGTGAATATCAAGTCAACTTCCGGACCGGTAATTGAACGGCCGGGGGATCTGGCTGCAATTCTCACCAATCTTGAGCCGCACGATGTCCTTTTTATCGACGAAATTCACCGGATTTCCCATATTGTTGAAGAGATTCTCTATCCCGCGATGGAGGATTATCAGCTCGACATTATTATAGGCCAGGGGCCAAGTGCCCGCTCGATCAAACTGGATCTGCCACGATTTACTCTGGTTGGTGCTACCACTCGCGCCGGGCTGCTTTCCTCGCCACTTCGTGATCGTTTCGGAGTTATATCCCGACTTGAGTTTTATACTTATGATGAACTTGCCACCATTATCTGTCGGTCTTCCGGTATTTTGGGGATGGAAATTGACCCCACGGGAGCCTCTGAACTGGCCAGACGCAGTCGGGGAACCCCCCGGATTGCCAATCGCCTGCTTCGTCGGGTACGAGATTATGCTCAGGTTCGTGCGGACGGCGTTATAACGCTTGATGTCGTACGGAAAACACTAAAACTGCTTGAAATAGATGAGATGGGTTTTGATCAGATGGATCGCATGATCCTGTTGACTATTATTGACAAGTTCGGGGGTGGCCCGGTCGGTCTGGACACCATTGCTGCCGCTATAAGCGAAGAAAGTGATACCATCGAGGATGTCTACGAACCGTTCCTGATACAAAACGGATTTATCAATCGCACCCCACGTGGCAGGGTCGCTACCCGTGCAGCTTATCTACATTTTGGACGCATCGCCCCGGAATCTTCCCAAGCGGTACTGTTTTAGCTATGCAACACTTCTTTGATTTTCCCGTTAAACCGAGCTTTACTTTCAACAGCTTCGTTCCCTGTGAAGGAAATGCTGCGGCACTTCGCTTTGCCCTGAGAATTGCCGACCCCTCTGATTCAGAGTGCCTGCTCTATCTCTATGGTCCTTCCGGGTCCGGGAAAACCCATCTACTGCATTCTATTGCCGGCAACACGTTTCCGTACCTTTCGCTTCGCGAACCGCTCACGCCTGATATGCTTGTATCTACATTTTCGGCGGCAACGGGATTGGTGGTGGATGACCTGCACTACATGCCGGATGACGCTGATCTGCGCAGAGCGTTGTGGCAGCTATTCAATGATTTTCATACCTCCGGTCGCACGATTGTTATGGCCGGCACCCCTCCGCCGCGTGAATTACCCAATATGGATGATCATCTGACTTCGCGCCTGTTGTGGGGTCTTGTCGCCAGGCTTGATACCT
>CAIRND010000188.1 GCA_903879825.1 uncultured Geobacteraceae bacterium | reverse complement strand
TCTGGGATCGTGGCCTCATCCTCTCCGCTATGATTGGCGGTGAAGAGCTGTTTCCCCGTCGCCTGACACTTAAAGGGCCCGACTCCAAAGAGTTAAGCAACTCTTTTCAGGAAGTGCGCGACTGGATTGCCCGACTCTCCAACGCAACCAAACAGTACAGGATTGTGTGGCGCAACGTCAATCACCGCATTCTGGGAGCCAATGAACTTCCGACGGAAATCTGGATTGATTCACTGGACGAGGCCCTCAACCTTATTGGCAAACGTCGAGACATCCAGCAGTTCGCCGCCATGGTCAAGCTCACCCGCGACTGGCAACCGGCACTTCTCCCCTGGCTCGAAAAACGCCCACTGCGCGCCCTCGAACTGGCCGAAGATTGGCCCCGCATCCTCTCCATTGTCGCCTGGCGTTTCAAGCACCCCCGCCCCGGCATCTACCTTCGCCAGGTCGACCTGCCCGGTGTGCACAGCAAATTCATCGAAGGGCACCGGGGCGTACTGGGCGAGCTCTTCGATCTCGTCCTTCCGCCTGAGGAGATTGACGCAACAGCCACAGGAACCACCGGGTTCTGCCGCCGTTATGGCTTTCAGGACAAACCCCTGCGGGTGCGTTTCCGGATTCTTGACTCGAAACTGGCGCTTATGCCAACCGAAATCGATCAGGATATCACCCTGACGCAAGAGACCTTTGCCCGGCTGGAGCTGCCTGTCACAAAGGTCTTCATCACCGAAAACGAAATCAACTTTCTCGCATTCCCTGATGTTCCCGAGGCAATGGTTATTTTTGGAGCTGGCTATGGGTTTGAGAATCTGGCATCAGTCGAGTGGATGCGTGACCGCATCATCCATTACTGGGGAGATATCGACACCCACGGCTTCGCCATCCTCAACCAGTTGCGCGCTTTCTTTCCCCATGCCGCTTCCCTTCTGATGGATCCGGAAACACTGATGGAACATCAAGCGCTCTGGGGCGTTGAACCATCCCCCGAAACCGGTGCACTCACGCGACTGACGGCTGAAGAGAGCTCGCTTTACGGGCAGTTGGGGCGGAATGAGCTGGGCAGTCACATAAGGCTGGAACAGGAGAAGATCGGGTTTGAGTGGCTGGTTGAAGCACTGGGGAGGGTTTGAGCCCTTCAGGACTCTTCGCCATTAGATTCTGTCTGCGAGACGGCCCTGTCAACAACCTGCCATCGCGCATCAATGGTGTCTGCTGACAAATCGGCACCACACTCCCATTCGATAAAGTAACCGCCATTCCGGACCTTCATAAATTCATCAGGATTGCGAAGCTCATCAAACGCTTCACATTCCAGGTAAGGAGTTACATCAAAAGAGCCTACACGACCATCGTCTGCAACGACGGACAACAACCAATCAGGTTTGGGATGAAGTTCTGCAATTCTCATTGGTCAAGCCCTTTTATCGCAAATGGTTTATTGCCGTTGACAGCCAAATCCGAGTCAGCAAGCAAATCTTTATGATGAATCTCGATCCACGCGACGACCAGTTTATGTTTGTTCGGCAGCAGCTCACCTGCCAATAGCGCTGCATCAGGAATTGAGTACACTGCTACTTTGACCTGATAATCGACATCTTGACATGTCAGGCAAGCAACTTGTCATAGTCAGCGTGAGTGCCAATCCAAATCCAAAGAAAACCCCCATCAACCGACGTGGCGACTGCGCGATAATGAGAGCCGACACGAGCAGACCAGACTTTGCCAACTTTCTTGAATTGTAAAGAACGGTGGGAGTGATCTGCTTTTATCATTTGAAAGTTCTTCTTGGCGAGACTACGAATCTCCTCAGGAAGGCGTTCATAGCATGTCCAGAAGCTGGAAGCCGTTTTGTGTTTCAAAGGTCTCTCGTCAGTCCTGCTTCATGTTCAGCAAGTGCCGCGTTGATAAGGAAATCGAGCTTTCCCGCATTGGAATCAGCTTCCAGTTGTTTATCCCAACGTGCCTGCTCGAATTCGATAAACCATTCACGGAGTTTTGAAAAAGAATCGTCATCCAATTCCGCAATATGTTGTTCTATTAGCTCCACTTGAGTCATATTACCCTCAATTTTTTAAAATTTTTGGCCACTTTAAAGAGGTTGTCCACATCAGCTTTCTTTAAAATTTTACCAACCAACAGTACTTGCTGTGTCGAAATTACTGCTTTTCGAAGTATAACAAACAATCTCAGGCAATCAAAACACATCAGCCCGAAACAGACCCGAGTGGCATCCCTCAGTTTCACACAAGCGCCTTTGCCCTGAGTCTTAGCCCTTCAAAAATTGCCTCGGCAACCTGTGCCGGAAACCCG
>CAIRND010000187.1 GCA_903879825.1 uncultured Geobacteraceae bacterium | reverse complement strand
TTCATAAGAACTCATTTTAGTCAGAATGGCATTTTTGACCATTTCGTTCATAACTAATAGTTCAAAAACACCCACTCTGCCGCGATAACCACTAAATCTGCATGCTTTGCAGCCGCGCCCGAGTCTGAATTCTGCCCCGACTAAATCATTAGCCGTTAAATTAAGCCTACTCAGATCAAGTGGAGTTGGTATGTACGGTTCGGAGCATTCAGGACAAACACGACGTAACAGGCGCTGTGCAACAACGCACACAACGGTGGATGAGATCAAAAAAGCTTCAATCTCCATATTCATCAAGCGAATCAAACCACCAATACTGTCTTCTGTATGAAAAGTAGTCAATACTTTGTGGCCCGTGAGGGCAGCCTGAATGGCTGTCTCAGCAGAAAACTGGTCACGGATCTCACCAAGAACGATGATATCCGGATCTTGCCTGACAATATGCCGCAAAGTCTCCTCAAAAGTGACGCCAATTTTTGAGTTGATGGAGCATTGAGACACTCCGTCAATGACAATTTCAACCGGGTCCTCAGCCGTTATGATACTCGTATTGACATCGTTCAGGTAATTTACACAGCTATAGAGCGTACAAGTTTTGCCGGATCCGGTCGGGCCGGTGATTATCATAACGCCGGTGGGCACTTCGACCGCTTCGTAGATGAAGTGCTCAAGCATGCGAGGTGCCATACCAATTTCTTTGATATCCAGGAGTGACGTTTTATTGTTGAGCAGGCGCATAACAATCTTTTCACCGTATATGGTAATAAAAATTGAAACACGCAGGTCAAGGTCTATGCCATGCTTGTTACTTTTAAAGAGGATACGGCCGTCTTGGTGACGTCGTTTTTCCGCGATATCAGCCTGCGCCATGACTTTAATTCGGGTTGAAAGTTGGGGGGCGATCTCTTTTGGAAAATCTTTATGATGGTGCATGACGCCGTCAAGTCTGAAACGTATCCGGAGACGATCTTTCATCGGTTCAATATGAATATCACTGGCGCCTTCCTGGACGGCATCATCCAGAAGGGTATTGATCATACCGATAATTGTATTTTCATCAGAGAGAACCGGTTGAGCAGCTGTTCGCTCCAGTGCGATAAGCGTTGAACGAATTGATTCTTTTGATGCAATGACGAAACGGGCCTTGTCACCTAAAAATCTTCGGGCACAGTCGTGAGATCTTTGGTCAAGAGGATCTGATAATGCCAAAATGACAAAAGATTCCTCGCGCCGGACCGGAATCAGATCAAACTCCTTACAAACCGCCAGAGGAATGACAGAAAGCAACGTGCGGTCTATTTCCACAAAAGACAGTTCAATCAGTGGGTAGCCCATCTGATATGAAAGTGCCTCCAACAATTTACGATCTTCAATGAAACCGCGATCAACCAGTATTTCGCCTAACCGCAGCTTGTTTTTTGATTCACTCTGTATTCCGAGAGCTTGTTTGAGATCAGATTCACGAAGATAGCCCAGTTCAACCAAAAAATCGCCCAGACGGATGTTGAGGCGGTTTCGTCTCAAGGTATCCTGAAGGACTTCACGCGTCAGATATCCAAGATCAAGCAGGGTATCGATCATTGTTTTGGGAGTCGCAAGCTTGCTGCGAACCCGGATTGCATATGCCATCTGTTGATCAGTGACGATATTTTCTTTTAGCAACAAGTCTGTAATCATCTGTTTTCCAAAGAGGAAATAGTGTATTTCTGACAAAGAGTATACATACGTTTTCCCTATGTTGTTAAGTGCTTAGATATTATGTTCCACGTTATATCGCATTCTCTCCGAAAGTAAAACAGTATATAGCCGACATCCCTATATTACTGTGTTTTCTGTTGCGGAATAATGTCGATAATTGTTATCTCGGGTGGTGCAAACAAGCGCATGGGTGGACCCCAGGTTCCGGTGCCTCTCGATACATGAATGCGTGATCCGGCTCGTGTCGTGGTTGTGCCGCAGGGAATGGGATGCTTGAGACGGACAAGGAAATTAAAGGGGAAAATCTGTCCACCGTGAACGTGACCGGAAAGCTGCATGTCAAAAAGACCGTCACTTTTCTGAGGTATCTCCGGACGGTGCTTGAGCAATAGTTGGAACGAATCGTGAGATAGCGATGAAAGAAGAGTTTCTTCAATATCTTGAGTTGAGTGTGGTTTAATATTGACGGCACGATCATCAATACCGGATATCGTAATGCCGCACTTAAGCGAGATAGATTGATTCCTGAGTATGGTAAACCCTGCTGCACGGGTAAAAGCAAGCGAAACAGGCAGCCCGGCATACACCTCATGATTTCCGATTACGGCAAATTTACCTGAGGGCGCCGGGATTGAAGCCAGAAAAATTGCGAGGGGGTTGCGGTCAGAAATTGCATCATCCCGATTTAGTTTTCCATCGACCAAATCGCCCGTTGAAACGATTATGTCAGGTTGCGCTGCCCTGATCTTTTCCGCAATCTTCTGTAATCGATCTTCTTGCACCAGCAGACCGATATGAACATCTGAAATTTGTACAATTCTGACACGTGCAGCTGATGGAGGAAGTTTCGGTGATGTGATTACAACATGGTCGCTTTGGATGTGACCCGCTTCAATAAATGCGTAACTGCTGGCAATTATGGCGAGCACAAGTATTGTTTTACAGGAATTTTGCGATGAGATGAATCCAGGTAACTGATAAGGGAAAAAACGGAGTACGAATTGGTATGTGAATCGCACGGCATCACCAAAAAGAAGCGTTGAGGTGAAGATAAACAAAAAGCCCATCCAGAGATACCCCGGCCAGGCGATAACCTGAGCCGCTTTCTCCATTCCCGACTGTTCTGCCGCTCGAACAAGAAGTGGGACTACGGTCATGAAAAACAGCCAGAAAACAAGTAGGTTAGTCAAACCTTTTTGAGGCTGAAAAATGTGCCGTAACTTGAAAAAAGCATACAGATGCATTCCACCATAAAGAGCAAGGAACGTAATCAGGAAAAGGGTCACGTAATGTACTCCTTGACTCCACCAAACGTCTGACGATGGATGGGGGAGGGGCCGAGTACCCTGATCGCTTCCATATGAGCAGCGCTGCCATAACCCTTGTGCCCAGCAAAGCCGTATCCGGGATATGTGGTATCCATTTTTACCATCAGCCGGTCTCTGGTCACCTTGGCGATAATCGAGGCAGCAGCTATGGACAGACTCAAAGAATCGCCCTTTTTAATAGTCTTCTGAGGTATTTTTGTGTTGATGGTGGTTATACCGTCGATTAACAGGTAATCCGGTTGCGGAGTGAGTTGTTGGACTGCTGCGAGCATTGCACTGCGAGTGGCCTGTAATATATTGATTCTGTCGATTTCGTCCGGACCAATTATACCAATGCCAACTGACAATGCGCGGGCCATAATGATATCGAAGAGTTTCTCTCTGATTGCTGGCGAGAGTTTCTTGGAATCATCTACACCATTAAGCAAAAGCCCGGCGGGAAGAATCACTGCTGCCGCCATTACTGGGCCTGCCAGAGGTCCCCGTCCGGCCTCGTCGATTCCAGCAACATGAGCATATCCATTACGATATGCGGTCTTTTCGAACAGTAGAGTATCGAGAGGTGCACCTGAAAAAAGCTCGCCCTGAAGTGTCATAATCCGTCCTGAAAAAAAAACCCCGCAGGAGCGGGGTTTTTAGTGAGCTATTTGGCAACCGGTACGTATTTCTTCTCGCGAATCCTGGCTGCTTTACCGCGCAATTTACGCAAGTAGTAAAGTTTGGCACGACGAACATGACCACGAACCATGATTTCAATGTTCTCAATATTGGGAGAATGTAAAGGGAAGGTTCTCTCTACACCGATACCATTAGAAATCTTACGAACAGTAAATGTCTCGCGAACACCACCATTCTGACGTGCAATACATACGCCCTGATAAGCCTGGATACGCTGTTTATCGCCCTCAACAATTTTTACATGCACTTTAAGAGTATCCCCAACTTTGAAAGGGATTACATTCTTCTTCATTTGATCAAATTCCAGAAAATCGATGGTGTTCATTGGTTACCTTCCTCCAGTATTATACTCGTTTTGTGAGTTTGTGTGTCTTTGCTTTCAAAATCCTCTCAGTCGATCAAGCATTATAGCCGCTGCTGAACGAACCGAGAGGTGGTTGTATGTTCCATTTCCAGCAATTGGCTGGAGTATAAGATCTGCATCTGCAAAAACCTCATCAGTTAAGCCCCAACCGGTGCCTAATAAAAGTAAATAAGGTTGATCCTTATCCTGCAGAAGCTCTCTGAATTCCAGAAGAGCAATCGAACCGGTTCGATGTGCGGCACCGGTGACGGCTATTCTGACTTTTTTATCAAATCCGCTTTGAAAATCCGCTACTGCTGATGACAGTGAAGGAGTCACCCGGACAATATCAAGTGCTTGTCTCCTGTCAGGGTTATAATCTGCTCCCCAACCATTCTGCCAGTGACCACTGATTCGTTCCGCAAGTTTTCGCTGTTCAATCGAAGGGGTAACGATATAAAACCGGTCAAGCCCAAAAGTTTTTGATGAACGAGCGATGTCATGCTGATCAAGGTTTGTTAAAGCAGAGGTGACCACCTCATGATGCTTGTTGTAAACCGGATAATGAACAAGGGCGATGGCCAGGTTATTACACGCCATGAGCTTCCTCCCGTTCAATCTCAGTCATCATCTTCCTGTCTTCCCGTGTCAGAATGATTTTTGAGAGTAGGTCTGGTCGCAGCGTTCTGGTCCTGCGTAGAGATTCCTTACGCCGCCATTTTCTGATCAACTCATGATTCCCGGAAAGCAGAGTTTCCGGAACAGTCAAACCTTTAAAATCCGGCGGCCGGGTATAATGAGGATATTCCAGCAAACCATCACTAAAGGAGTCCAATTCCGCTGATTCGTTGCTGCCAAGTGCTCCGGGAATGAGCCTGGTTACAGAGTCAACAATTGTCATGGCGGCTATTTCACCGCCCGAAAGAACAAAATCACCAAGTGAAATATCATCTTCAGCGTAGAGCGTACGGATTCTTTCGTCGATTCCCTCATAACGACCACAGACAATTATCAAGCCCGGCCTTTGTGCAAGTTCCATGGCTATGTTGTGAGTCAGTTGACGTCCATGAGGCGATGTAAGTACGACAGTTGAGGAAGGTTGCATGACCTTTACTGACTCAATACATGCAGCCAGAGGCCCTGCTTTCATAACCATCCCTGCACCGCCACCGTAAGGAGCATCATCCGCCGTCTGATGACGATCAGTTGCCCAATCGCGGATATTGTGAAGCGAAATGTCAATGAGCTGTTTGTCTTTCGCTCGTTTGATTATGCTTTCATCAAACGGGCCAGAAAACATCCCGGGAAAAAGCGTCAGGATGTCAAATTTCATAAATCCAGCAAGCCGTCAAGCGGGGTTATAATCATCTTTTTTCCCGGTATATCAACGTGAGAAATTACGTCAGCTATCGCCGGAATCAAATATTCTTTAGAACTGCCACGCACAACATAGATGTCGCTACTACCGGTTTCGAAAATATCAACAAGTGTACCGAGTTCATCACCCTGGTCAGTCAGGACGGTAAGTCCTATTAGATCACGCCAGTAATATTCGTCTTCGTCAGGGACCGGCAGGTGACTTAGTCTTAAACATAATTCTGATCCAATCAAAAATAGAACCTGATTTATGTCGGTAAAATTATCAAGGCCCAAAATGAAGCCGCCAGCGTGTGCGGCAACACTCTTTACCCGATATTCACTTAGTTGCCCTTCTTTATCTTTAAGATAAAGAGTTGAAGCTGATTGCAAGCTTTGTATGTTTCCGGAATAGGAGTAAACCTTCAAAAGCCCCTTAATTCCATGTGTGCCGATTATTTTACCAACCGGAATTAATTCATCCTGATTTGTCATTTATTCCACAATTTTAAGAATAGCCTTCTTGTTGTCTTTTGTTGATACAGCATTAAGAATGGTGCGAATAGCTTTTGCTGTTCGACCTTCCTTACCAATAATTCGTCCCATATCCTCTTTTGCGACGGTCAAACTAATGACGAGAGTATCCTCTTCTGTTTCCTCGGATGCATTTACTTGAGTCGGGTCATCAACCAGTGCCTTTGCAATGCTTTCAACAAGAGTCTTCATAGAAGTAACCTCTGCTGCTCATATCATATAGAGTGACCGGCGGACCGGAGGAGCGAGATACGTTATACTGTCGCTGCAGGAACCTTATCAAAAAGACCGGCATTCTTTAAAAGCTGACGAACAGTGTCGGTCGGTTGAGCACCTTTGCTGAGCCAATCTGCTGCTCTCTCAGTTTTGAGTTTAACAACAGCGGGGTTTTTCGTTGGATCGTATGTGCCAACATTTTCGATGAAGCTGCCATCTCTGCGACTACGCTCGTCGGCAACAACTATCTGGTAGAAAGGTCTCTTTTTAGCGCCTGCACGTGCAAGCCTGATTTTTGTAGCCATTGGTAATTCCTCCTGATTTTGTGATTCTGGGATAGTATTTTATGAAACTGGTTATGAATGTATCAGCGGAACGGCATCATTCCTTTTCCCATTCCGCCAAGTCCACCCATTCCTTTAAGTAGACCCTTTGGACCAAGTTTTTGCATCATCTTCATCATTTTCTGTGCTTCAGTAAATCGTTTAAGCAGCAAGTTGACTTCCTGAACAGTCGTACCACTTCCTTTTGATATTCTCAAACGGCGACTGCCGTTGATTAAGCTATGATTCGCACGCTCACCGGGGGTCATTGAGCGGATAATCGCCTCAATGCGCTTTATTTCATTTTCACTTGGTTGTGCGCCCTTCATCTGCTTCATCATTTTGCCCATGCCAGGAATCATTCCCATGATTGATTCAAGCGAGCCAAGCTTTTTCATCTGTTGCATTTGAGCAAGAAAATCTTCCAGATCAAACTGATTTTTCTTCAATTTTTGTTGTAGAAGAACGGTCTCTTTTTCATCAAATAGCGATTGCGCTTTTTCAACAAGAGTAAGAACATCACCCATGCCAAGAATGCGTGAGACGAGACGATCTGCGTGGAAAACTTCCAACGCATCCAGTTTTTCACCAAGACCGACAAACTTTATCGGTTTACCGATAACGGCCTTGATAGATAGCGCTGCGCCACCTTTTGCATCACCGTCCAACTTCGATAAAATAACGCCGCTTATCTCAAGTCGATCATTAAAGCCGCTTGCAATGGTAACCGCTTCCTGACCGGTCATCGCATCAGCTACAAATAAAATCTCTCTCGGCTGAATTGCGTTATTGATTTCGCTTAGTTCGTTCATCAGAAAATCATCAATCTGGTGACGGCCAGCAGTGTCAATAATAACGGTATCGTAACCATTCAGTTCAGCAAACTTCATGGCATTAATACTGATTTCAAGCGGTTTCTGGTCAGATGTTGAGGAAAAAACGTCAAGCCCTAACTGGCGTCCAACTGTTTTTAACTGTTCAATTGCTGCCGGTCGATACACATCAGCCGGTACCAGCAAGGGGCGTCGCTTCTGTTTTTTAAGCAGATTACCGAGCTTGCCGCAGGTTGTTGTCTTACCGGCGCCCTGTAAACCGACCATCATAATCGCTACAGGAGGTTTTGCCGCGAGGTCGAGTGAATTGTCCTCACCTCCACCCATAATGGCAACAAGTTCGTCATGGACGATCCTGATAACCTGCTGTCCGGGCGACAAGCTGGACATGACTTCTGTGCCGATGGCTTTAACCCGTACATTTTCTACAAAATCCTTAACAACCTTGAAGTTGACATCGGCTTCAAGAAGAGCGAGACGAACCTCCCGCAATGCCTCCTTGATGTTGTCCTCTGACATCACTCCCTGACCGCGAAGTTTCTTGAATACTGATTCCAGTTTGTCGGATAGACTGTCAAACATTGTTGTTATGTCGCCCCGGATTCAGAGTTATTCCAAAAGGGGGTCACTATAAAGGCCCATAACCATCGCTGTCAAGAACTATTTGTTTTTAAAGCTGTATTAGACGCGGAGATGCGTGGCTGTTTCCCCCGTTGATGTCTGCATTTAATTGAGTACAAAGTATCAAGATTACCAGAGATAAAGTTGTTACAAAAATTATACGGCAGTATCCATATCGGTTTCGTTATGCCAAATGGGCACATACAGCGCGTCGCTCTCTTTGCGATAAATAATGGTTGGTAACATGTTTTCTGCACTGAGAGCGCCCAGCACAGAGTCATAGAGCTCATTGCTATAGCGAATCGCAAGACCACAGTCAGTTGAAAGTGCGCGCGGCGCTGGAATAAGTAAAATCGACAATGCACACTTTTTGAGGATATTCTCGGCTTTCATGACTCGATGTGCAGAGTTGAATACAGCAAGTAGTTGGCCATTCTGAATCAATGTTCGTATCTCCTGTAATGATATTTATTATATTGATTACAGCATAAAGCTAATTGACAAAAATCGTGTGAGTTTCTACTATGCCCCGAAAGGAGTAGTACATGGAAAACATTATCCTCATTCTTGGGTTGGTCGTTTTTACGATAATAGTAAGTTTTCCCTGTGGCTATATTCGAGAAAATTTCCCAAAATATTCCATCGTCTGGTGGGTTCTGATACATCTGCCTATCCCATTTATCGTTCTGTTACGCATCAAAGCCGGACTTAATTGGCACTATATTCCTCTTACGCTTGCCGGATCAGTTGTCGGGCAGATTCTTGGTGGTGCGGTAAGTCGGCGGAGAAAACAAAATGCCAAAGCGGCCTAGGATGCCTTTTCCCCGCCCGTTGTCCGGGGTGGTGCAGGATAGTCTGGTTGGCCTCGGATTGGCAGAACGATTACGTGAAGCCGAAATCTGGCGTATATGGCCGGATGTTGTCGGTGAAACACTTGCGTGCCGGGCACGTCCGTTACGGATCATCAATGGTACGCTGACAGTGGCTGTTTCAAGTGCACCATGGATGCAGGAACTCCGCTTCATGACGGTAATGATGAAAGAAAAATTAAACAGCCACCTTGGGGCTGACGTTGTCAATGAGATAGTTCTCAAAGCGGGCAGGGTTGACCCGCCAGTTTCCGAAGTGCCGGAAGAAGTTTTCGTACCCCGTCAAATTACCCCAAGCCAACTGACTAAAATTGAAGAATATTCAGCTTCGATCTCGGATCCGGAAACCAGGCAGGCTTTTTTTGAATTGATGCAGACAACTTTTGAGCATCAGCAATGATTTGTCTTATTTAGGACCGGGTTAACTGGCGATATTTGATGCGGTGAGGGATATCTGCCGCAGATCCCAACCGTTTTTTCCTGTCTTCCTCATATTCTGAATAATTCCCTTCAAACCAGACGACTTTCGAATCACCTTCAAATGCCAGTATGTGCGTGGCAATCCGATCCAAAAACCAACGGTCGTGACTGATAACGACAGCGCAACCGGCAAAATTTTCAAGTGCCTCTTCTAAAGCCCGCATGGTGTTGACATCCAGATCATTTGTTGGCTCATCCAGAAGGATAACGTTGGCGCCGCTCTTCAGCATACGAGCCAGATGGACCCGGTTTCGCTCACCACCTGAAAGGGTTCCCACTTTTTTCTGCTGGTCGCTGCCCGAGAAGTTAAAACGGGAAACGTATGCCCTTGAATTTACTAACACCTTGCCGAGTTGAATGGCTTCCTGACCCTCTGAAATCTCTTCCCAGATAGTTTTGTCAGGATTAAGCGCATCGCGGCTTTGATCTACATACGCCAGCTGCACCGTCTCACCGATACGAAAAGAGCCTGAGTCGGCGTGTTCCTGACCGGTAATCATGCGGAATAGAGTTGTCTTCCCGGCGCCGTTAGGGCCGATAATACCTACAATGCCGCCTCGCGGTAAACGGAAGGTCATATCCTCAACCAACAGGCGTTCTCCATACGCTTTGGCAACTTTTTCTGCCTCGATGACGATATCTCCGAGTCGTGGACCAGGCGGTAGATATATTTCAAGCTCACGGGCATTCTTTTCACTCTCTTGTGCCACCATATCCTCATAGGCAGTGATACGTGCCTGCGACTTGGCGTGACGACCCTTGGGCGACATTCTGATCCACTCCAATTCCCGCTGCAGCGTCTTTTGGCGATCAGACTCTTGTTTCTCCTGCGTTGCCAAACGATTCTGTTTCTGCTCAAGCCACGAAGAATAATTCCCTTTCCAGGGTATTCCCTCGCCACGATCAAGCTCTAGTATCCAACCGGCAACATTATCCAGAAAATAGCGATCGTGGGTTACCGCGATGACTGTGCCGGGGTAGCTGTGGAGATGATGCTCCAGCCACGCGACCGTCTCAGCGTCCAGATGGTTTGTCGGTTCGTCCAGGAGAAGAATGTCCGGTTTTTTAAGCAGCAATCGACAAAGCGCAACCCGGCGTTTTTCTCCGCCGGATAATACTTTTATCGACGCATCGCCATCGGGGCAGCGCAGGGCGTCCATTGCCATTTCCAGTCGTGAATCCAAATCCCAGGCATCCAGATGATCAAGCTTTTCCTGAAGAACCGCCTGACGATCACACAATTTTTCAAAATCCGCATCAGGTTCGGAAAATTTGTCTGTGATGGCGTTAAATTCTGCCAGCAGATCAACGGTTTCCTGCACACCCTCTTCAACAATCTGGCGTACGGTTCTTGTTTCGTCAAGCCGCGGTTCCTGCTCCAGATAACCCACGGTATATCCTTGTGACAGAATCGCCTGACCATTAAAATCCTTGTCAACCCCCGCCATTATACGCAGCAGGGAGGATTTTCCAGAACCATTTAAACCGAGGACTCCGATCTTGGCACCGTAAAAATAGGATAAAGAAATATCCTTGATGACCGGTTTTTTATCATAGAATTTGCTGACTCGCATCATTGAGTAAATAATTTTATTTGGATCAATAGCCATGTTTCCTCCGCTGGATAATCAATATGATATTTCTTTTACACGTCGTGTAGTGCGGATGTCAATTTGTTTGGATACCAATTCAATGAGCAATTACTTGACAACTTAGGCTGATGTGGTAATGTTCCGCAACTTTATCTTTAGAAGGGAAAAAACTATGAGCATAAATATCCAAGAGGCCATCAAGCGTTCCATTCAGACTGAAAAAAATGCCATGAATTTTTACCAGCTTGGCGCACTTAAGATGAACAATCCCGACGCGCGCCGCACTTTTGAGCTACTTGCAAAAGAAGAACGAGAGCATGCATCCCATTTTTACACAATTTATCAGGGTACTGATATCCCTTCACTTGATGAGTTTCTTGATTCTCCACCTGACAATGAATCAAGTTGGGTCTCTACAATATCACGCTTGATTTCGGAAGACTTCAGTGAGAAGAATGCTCTTGAGCTGGCTATGGAGCGGGAAAAAAATCTTGAAGAGGCCCTGCTCGACACCGCTTCAAAAATTGATGTTCCTGAAATAAAAGTTGTCTATGAGTTGAATGCCAAGGAGACTCACCATCATTATCTCCTTATTGAATCGGAGTATGCTCGTTTGATGGGTATGGTTCACGAATCAGACATGGACACTTTTGTCAGAGAATAAAATAGTATTCTCATCCTCTTTTTTATGGGCATCAAGAGCGTATTAGTGCGTCCTTGATGCCCATTATTTGTAACTACCGCACGCACATTTGTTCAAAAGGAACTGTCTCCATGACAACAGCGCTGCCACCATTATCTGTTCTTGTTCTTGGAGTCGGGAATCTTGTCATGAGTGACGATGCGGTTGGAGTCCTCGTCGTACAGCAACTTCAAGAGCGCTTCAGTTTTCCGGAGAATGTAGAAATAATTGACGGCGGAACTCTGGGGCTGGATTTACTTCCAAAACTTGAAAACATTACTCACCTTCTCATGATAGATGCTGTAGAAACGGGTAATAGCGCAGGAACCTGTGTCCGGTTGTGCGGACAGGAATTGCCGATTGCCCTGGAAACCAAAGTTTCACCGCATCAGATGGGACTAAAAGATCTGTTGGCAGTTTCTGAGTTAATGGGGCATTCACCGAAAGAGATGGTTCTGATCGGGATACAGCCCGAGTCGATTGAAATGGAAATCGGCCTGACAGAAAAAGTTGAAGCACAACTTGAAAACCTTATTTCCAACGTATTAGATGAATTAGCTAATTGGGGAATAACGCCGGTGCAGAGTCCCTAACGAATATTCTTTCTCATCTCCAGAACATTCCCACTATCAGATCTCACATATTTTACCGTGTCCATAAGCGATCGCAGGATGAAAATGCCGCGTCCTTTGTCCTCCATTCCGCAGGAAGTAAAGCAGGGCTCTGGAATGGCCTCAAGATCAAAGCCAGCACCGCTGTCGTAAATACGAACGAACAGATCTCCATTGGAGACTTTAATCTGAACATGTACCTCTTTGTTTGGATCGGTACAATCGGCATGTTTAATGGCGTTGACCAGACCTTCCGTCAGCACGACGGCAAGTTGACTTGATAATGTTTCACGAACTTCTTCCGGGCAGTTAATCTCCTGTGCAACTTTTTCTCCAATCGTAGTGATCATTCGCAAGTAGCGGGTATGGCTTGGAATGGTTATGTCTATGTTTATGTTGTTTTTCATTCGCTGTCCGTCATCTTCAAAAGTTGTATTATTTGTAGCTGTGCAGCGCATCATCAACCGTTGTAAAAATATCAAAAACCCGGTGAAGCCTGGTCAGTTCAAACATGGACTTCACCTGAGACTGTAAACTTGACAGCTTGAGAGTGCCATGCAGAGTAGAAGCGTTTTTATAGCCTGAAACAAGCACACCCAATCCTGAACTGTCTATGAAAAGTACCTCTTTAAGATCGACAACAAGATCCTTTGTACTATTCGCGAAAAGGCGATGGAATTCTGTCTTCAGCTCTTCAGAATTGTTTGCATCAATGCGATCCTCTCTGACATACATTACAGTAACCCCTTCAGTCTGTTCCGTCTTGAATTCCATTGTTTCTCCTTACTGTTCAGAATATTTTTACGACTACAATAGAAATATCATCCTGAAGATTTTGAGAACCGGTAAATTCATGAATTCTGGCATAGAAAGAATTGAGAATCTCATCGGCACAAAGATGCTGGCATGTGATGAGATGACGGTACACTCCTGCCGTTTCAAACATTTCACCGAGGCTGTTGCATGACTCTGTCAGTCCATCCGTGTAGAAAAGGAGGACATCACCAGCAATAAGTTTGATACTCTGTTCCTCAAAAATGACATCTTTTTTTACTCCCAGAATTAATCCTTCCGTATCCAACTCCCTGCAAATGTCCTCTGTTCCTCGCTGGAGAACAGGGTGGTTGTGACCGGCATTTGAGTAGCTTAGCATGCCTGTTTCCGAGTTGTACTCCGCATAGAACATGGTGATAAACAGTTCCGCCCGAGATAAATCGTCATGCAGTTGGATGTTGAGTGTCTCAAGAACAGCGCAGGGACTGTGGGTCGAATTGGCCTCTGCTCTCAGCAGTGTGCGAACTTCGGACATAATCAGAGCCGCGCCGACGCTATGTCCTGAAACATCGGCAATAACAATATCTACAACGTGATCATTACGAAGGATAAAGTCGTAGTAGTCGCCTCCGACATGAGCTGCAGAAATGCAGCGCCCCGCAATACCCACACCCGCTATTACCGGTGCAGAATCAGGCAGGAAAGACTTCTGAATCTGGTGGGCTATTTCCATGTCACGCGTGATTTTGGCCGTTTTTAGTAGTGCAGCATCTTTTTGACTCCGTTCAATCTGTTTTGCTTCTATTTCCTGCACAATTGTAATTGCCTGTGCAAGTTGGCCGGCAAGACTTGATAGCAATGTTATAAATTCCTGGGTGAAAAGGCCGGCGATTTTTTTTGAATAAAGGGAAAGTACCGCAATTACAGGCTCTCCTTCTCTATAAACAGGAATATGAGCAGAGGAAATAAAACCCTCAGCAACAGTTTCTGCAAGTGCTGGTGCCGTGCGTTCGAGGCGTAGGTCATTGATGAAATGTGTCTTTTGATCGCTATACACCAAATCCAATAAAGGACTGGTTTCCCTATACCAGCCATACTGATTAATTGTAAGGAGATCTTCCCCTTGAATACTACGTATTGAAAAGGTCCCGTGAATATCTTTTGAGACGATCAGTGCAACGTCAAGTTTGAATTCCTTTACAAGAAGTCGGAGAAGATCGTCCATAATCACCTGCAGGTCCAACGTACGATTGATGATCTCGGAAGCCTTGAGACGTACAAAAAGTGACTCACGATTTTGATCAAGATTGAGGCGAACGCTGCTGAAAATATCATATACCGGTTCCATACTCGAACCGACGTCGGAGAGAAAGTTGTTCACAATAACCCGGGCTGCGGCACCACCAACGGAGCCGGCCAGTGTTTTTTCAGTAAAACGTTTCAGGTCCGGGAGCTCAAACTCGGAAATTGTGCCGTTACTACTAAGCTCCCGGTCGCTTGAATAAAGGGCTAGCGCTATTCTGGCTTCTGATTCACCAATAAACTTACTCATAAGAGTAACGAACTGATCAGTTGTAACCGGTTTTGAAAGTCGTTTTCTCTCTGTCAGGCGATGTGTCTGTTCCCGATTAAACACACTGATAAATTTATGTACCTGATCTCGTTCCTGCTCATTTTGATTTAAGAGTATCGAGCAGATAATATAGGAACTGACGTTAAACAGCATACTCCAGAACAGGGAGTGGCTCCAGAGATCCATGCCGGCCAAGCCGAAAAGTTCGGTCGGTTTAAGTAGTGTTATGCCATAGGGGCCATTAGAGATAAGAGTATCCGAAATCCATCCGGATTTACTGAAAGA